>CALEOJ010000114.1 GCA_937910425.1 uncultured candidate division WPS-2 bacterium | reverse complement strand
GGAGAGCGGGCCGTGCGGCTCGGGGAGCGGGACACGCCCCGCATCGTCGTCGGCGGCGGCGGCCTCGATCCCGCCGGCACCGGCGACGAGCGGTGCCACGACGGCGGTCAGAATTCCGAGGAAGGCCGGCCGGCTGAAGAACGCCACGCGGCCGGCGGCGACGCACATGCCGGTGGTACTCGCCAGGAGGTCCGCCGGAGCCTCCCGCACGGGAGGAGAATCAAGCCGGGAGCCCAACTCGGATTCTGGTATACAGTATGCCAGAACCGATTCGCCTGACTACGAGGCCCGCATGGCTGCCTTAGCCCTCGCTGCGATTCGCCCTGACGCCAGCCTTTCGGCGCAGGTGTACGATGCTATTCGCGGTGCAATCACGGCGACGAATCTCTACGAGATGGATGAGGCGAACCTTCGCCTGGACGAGCGCGAACTGGCTGCCCGGCTTGGGGTCAGCCGGACGCCGATCCGCGAGGCGCTCGTTCGTTTAGAGCACGAGTCGCTCGTACGAAGCGTGCCTCGCCGCGGATACTTCATCGCGCGCAAGACCAAAGCCGAGCTGCTGGAAATCATCATCGTCTGGGCGGCGCTCGAGAGCATGGCCGCGCGGCTCGTCGCCCTCCACACCAGCGAGGCGGCGATTGCCTCGCTGCGATCGATCTTTGCCACCTTCGACGGCGGTCGCATTGCGGCCAACCTCGACGAGTACTCGGACGCGAACCTCCGGTTCCACCAGCGCATCATCGAGCTCTCCGGCTGCGAGGCGCTGCGGCGCACCGCCGAGGGTATCTTGATCCACGTTCGCTCCATCCGGCATCGCACGATCGCCGAGAACCGTCGTTTCGAACGCTCGATCGTCGACCACATGCACATCATCAAGGCGCTCGAGAAGCGCGACGCGGACCTGGCCGAACGCCTGGTTCGGGACCATGCGCTCGAGCTCGCAGCGCACGTCGACGCGAACGACAACGACCTGTAGATTTCTTCCATCTCGCAAACGCTGCACTGGACGAGGGAGGCCATGGCTCAGACTGCACCGGTCGCTACCGACCTACCGAAACTCGATGCCGACCAGCCGGCACAGACGATCTCCGGCGGCCACCTCGTTGCGAAGGCGTTGAAGAACGAAGGCATCGACGCGATCTTCACGCTCTGCGGCGGCCACATCATCGACATCTACGACGGCTGCACGGCTGAGGGCATCAAGATCATCGATGTGCGGCACGAGCAGGTCGCGGCACACGCCGCCGACGGCTACGCCCGCGTCACCGGGAGGCCCGGTTGCGCCGTCGTCACCGCCGGTCCGGGCACGACCAACGCGACGACCGGTGTCGCGAATGCGTTCCGCGCGGAGAGCCCGTTCTTGCTGATCGGAGGCCAGGGCGCGCTGAACCAGCACAAGATGGGTTCGCTCCAGGATCTCCCGCACGTCGAGATCATGAAGCCGATCACCAAGTTCGCCTCCAGCGTCGTGACGACCGAGCGTGTCGCCGATATGATCGCGATGGCGTTCCGCGAGGCGCACAACGGGGCGTTCGGCCCTTCGTACCTCGAGATCGGGCGCGACATTCTCGACGGCAAGGTGCCGCTGGACAAAGCGGTCATCCCGCAGCGCGGGCACTACCGCGCGTCGACGAAGTCGATCGGCGATCCGGCCGACATCGAGAAGCTCGCCGACATTCTGATCCGGGCCGAGCGTCCCGCCGTGCTCTTCGGGCAGCAGACGTGGACCTGCCGCGCGACCGAAGCGGCGCACGAGTTCGCGCGCACGTTCAACATCCCGGCGTTCATGAACGGTGCGGGCCGCGGCACGTTCCAGCCGACCGATCCGCACGGCTTCCAGCTGACGCGCGGCTATGCGTTCGGCAAAGCCGACGTGATCCTGATCGTCGGCACGCCGTTCGACTTCCGCATGAGCTACGGCAAGCGGCTCAAGGCTCCGACCGTCGTGCAGATCGACATGGGTTATGCCACCGTCGGCAAGAACCGCGATATCTCGTTGGGCCTGGTCGGCGACGTCGGCGCGATCCTGCGCGCAGTGACGCAGGCCGCGTCCGGCCGCCTGCGGGACGGCGCGAAGGGCCGTCAGCCCTGGATCGACGAGCTGCGCGCCGAGGAGAAGAAGCTCTACGACGTGCGTCTGCCAAAGATCAAGAACGACGCGATGCCGATCCACCCGCTGCGGCTCGGCTACGAGATCAACGAGTTCCTGACCGAGAACACGCGCTTCATCGGCGACGGCGGCGACGTCGTAACCGCGGCCGGCGGGATCGTCTGGCCGAAGGGCGCCGGGCTGTGGATGGATCCCGGTCCGCTCGGCACGCTCGGCGTCGGCGTCTCGTTCGCGATGGCCTCGAAGCTCGCCGAGCCCGACAAAGAGGTCGTGTGTCTGTTCGGCGACGGTACCTTCGGGATGACCGGTTGGGACATCCAGACGGCCAACCGTTTCGACCTCCCGTTCATCGGGATCATCGGCAACAACTCGTTCATGAACCAAATCCGCGCCGGTCAGATCATCAAGTACGGCAAGGAGAAGGGCGACATCGGCAACTACCTCGGCGATGTCGACTTCGAGAAGTTCGCGCAGATGCCCGGCGGCTACGCCGAAGCGGTGCGCGATCCGAAGCAGATTCGGCCCGCCCTCGAGCGCGCGCGTGAATCCATGGCCTCCGGGAAGGTCGCCCTCATCAACGTCTGGATCGATCCCAACGAGTTCGCTCCGGGGACGATGAACCAGACGATGTACAAGTAGGGCGCGATGAGCTCGAACGGCGCACCCGCGAACAGCGCGCAGGACGGAGCGCAGGTCCGCAAAGCGCTCGACGGCGTCAAGATCCTGGACATGACGCACGTCCAGGCCGGCCCCTCGTGCACGCAGATCCTGGCCTGGCTCGGTGCGGATGTCATCAAGGTCGAGCTGCCGGGCCGCGGCGACATCACGCGCGGTCAGCTGCAGGACATCCCCGACGTCGACAGCCTGTACTTCACGATGCTGAACTGCAACAAGCGCAGCATCACGCTCAACACGAAGACGCCCGACGGGAAGGCGATCTTCGAGCGCCTCATCGCGCACTGCGACGTGCTGGTCGAGAACTTCGGCCCGGGCGTGCTCGACCGCCAGGGCTTCACCTGGGACCGCATCCGCGAGATCAACCCGCGCATTTCGTACGCGTCGATCAAGGGCTTCGGCCCCGGCAAATACGAGGACTTCAAGGCCTACGAGACCGTCGCGCAGGCGATGGGCGGCGGGATGAGCACGACCGGCTGGCCCGAAGGCCCGCCGACGAGTTCCGGCCCGCAGATCGGCGACTCCGGGAGCGGGATCCACATGGTTGCCGCGATCCTGGCCGCGCTCTACCAGCGCACCCACACCGAGCGGGGCCAGCGCATCTCGGTCGCGATGCAAGACTCGGTGCTGAACCTGATTCGCGTGAAGATCCGCGATCAACAGCGGCTCGCGCACGGACCGCTGCGCGAGTATCCGAACCAGACGTTCGCCGACTACGTGCCGCGCTCGGGGAACGCATCGGGCGGCGGCCAGCCCGGTTCGGCCCTCAAGACCCTGGGGGGCGGTGAGAACGATTACGTCTACGTGATCATCCAACCGCAGGTCTGGGGCGCGCTCGCGAAGTTGATCGGCCGTCCGGAGCTGGCCGAAGATCCCGCGTTCGCGTCGCCGGCGGCGCGCCTGAAACACTTGGACGACGTGTTCGGCGTCGTCGAAGACTGGACGAAGGGACGCACCAAGTTCGAGGTCCTCGATGCGTTCAACGAGATCGACGTCCCGTGCGGACCGATCCTGAGCACCAAGGATCTCATCGATGACGAATCGCTCCGCGCGCGCGGGATGATCGCCGACGTGTACCATCCCGAGCGCGGGACGTTCAAGACCGTCGGCTGCCCGTTGGTGCTCTCCGACACGCCGGTCGAGATCAGGACCTCGCCGCTGCTGGGCGAGCACAACGAAGAAATCCTCAAAGAGATCGGCTGGGACGGTAAGGACGCGAAAGCGCTCCACGCCGCCGGCGTGCTGTAGGAGAACCAGAAGAAATGCTGCTCGAGCGTCAGACTCGCAATCAGGCCGCGGTCCGCGCGGTCCTCGATCGCGTCAAAGCAGAGAACCGCAGCGCGCTCAGTGCGCCCGAGGCGAAGGAGGTCGCCGACGCCTACGGCATTCCGGTGCCGCAGGAAGGTCTGGCGACGTCGGCCGATGCCGCGGCGCAACTCGCCGAGAAGCTCGGCTTTCCGGTCGTCCTGAAGATCGTCTCGCCGGACATCTTGCACAAGACCGAGGCCGGCGGCGTGCTCGTCGGCGTCAAAGACACGCACAGCGTGCGCAGCGGCTACGACACGATCGTCGCCAACGCGAAGAAGTATCAGGCGACCGCCAAGATCAGCGGCGTGCAGGTGCAGCAGATGCTGCCGACCGGCGCGCAAGAGGTGATCGTCGGCGCCGTCACCGACCAGAGCTTCGGGAAGCTGGTCGCGTTCGGCCTCGGCGGCGTACTGGTTGAAGTGCTGAAGGACGTCACGTTCCGGCTCGCGCCGGCCTCGCGCGACGAGGCGTTCTCGATGCTCGACGGGATTCAAGCCGCCGAGATGCTCAAGGGCGTGCGCGGATCCGAGCCGGTCGACCGCGAGGCGCTCGCAGCGATCATCGAAGCCGTCTCGTACCTGGTCACCGACTTCCCCGAGATCAGCGAGGTCGACCTCAACCCGGTGTTCGCGACCCCCAAGGGCGCGACCGCGGTCGACGTGCGCATCCTGGTCGACTTCAACCCGCCGCCGCAGCGCTATCGTCCCTCGCAAGAGGAGATCGTGCGCGCGATGAACCGCATCATGCGTCCGGACTCGGTCGCCGTGATCGGTGCCTCGAGCGAAGACGGCAAGATCGGCAACTCGGTGATGAAGAACCTCATCAACGGGGGCTACAAGGGCCAGATCTACCCGATCAACCCGAAAGCCGACGAGATCCTCGGCTACAAGGCGTATCCGTCGGTCAAGGACATCCCCGGTATCGTCGACGTCGCGGTGTTCGCGATCCCGGCGAAGTTCGTCGCGGCCGCGCTGGTCGAGTGCGGCGAGAAGCAGGTCCCGGGCGCGGTGCTGATCCCGTCCGGCTTCGCCGAGACCGGCAACGAAGAGGGCCAGCGCGAGATCCAGGAGATCGGGCGCAAGTACAACGTGCGTCTGATGGGCCCGAACATCTACGGCTTCTACTACACGCCCAAGGACTTGTGCGCGACGTTCTGCACGCCGTACGACGTCAAGGGCAGCGTCGCGCTGTCCTCGCAGTCGGGCGGCGTCGGGATGGCGATCATCGGCTTCAGCCGCTCGGCGAAGATGGGCGTCTCGGCGATCGTCGGGCTCGGCAACAAGGCCGACATCGATGAGGACGACCTGCTGACGTTCTTCGAGCAGGACGACCCGACGCAAGCGATCGCGATGCACATGGAAGACCTCAAGGACGGCCGTTCGTTCGCCGACGTCGCCAAGCGCGTGTCGAAGAAGAAGCCGATCATCGTCCTCAAAGCCGGTCGGACCGAGCTCGGCGCACGTGCGGCGAGCTCGCACACCGGCGCGCTCGCCGGGAACGACAAGATCTACGACGACGTCCTGCGGCAGAGCGGCGTCATCCGCGCCCGCGGCCTCAACGAGCTGCTGCAGTTCGCGCGCGCCGTCCCGATCCTGCCCACGCCGAAGGGCGAGAACGTCGTCATCATCACGGGGGCCGGCGGCTCCGGTGTGCTCTTGTCGGACTCGGTCGTCGACGCCGGCCTGACGCTGATGAAGTTCGAGCCCGATCTCGATGAGGCGTTCAAGAAGTTCATCCCGCCGTTCGGGGCGTCGGGCAACCCGGTCGACATCACCGGCGGTGAACCGCCCAAGACCTACCAGAACACGATCCGGCTGGGGCTTGAGGACCCGCGCATCCACGCGCTCATCCTCGGCTACTGGCACACGATCGTGACCCCGCCGATGGTCTTCGCCAAGCTCGTCGTCGAAGTCGTCGAGGAGTTCCGCGCTAGGGGCATCGACAAGCCCGTCGTGGCGTCGCTGGCCGGCGACGTCGAGGTGGAAGAGGCGAGCGAATACCTCTTCGACCACAAGATTCCGGCCTATCCGTACAACACCGAAACGATGGTCGCGGCGCTGGGCGCCAAGTACCGTTGGGCTCGGGCAGCGGGGCTGCTCTAGGCCCGAGGGCCGTCGCGTCCGTCTCTGGCGAGGAGAAGTCGCCGGAGGCGGGCCGTGTCGGCATGATCTGGTATACCGAATACTGAAGCGAAGGAATAATCTTTCCTCAGGACGCGCTCCGGGACCCCAACGCCGCACTACACACAGGGGATTCTTATGACGAGTACCACGGCCATGGCGCCGAGTAGTCCCATCCGGAACCGCTGGTTCCAGCTGATCCTCGGCATCGTCGCGATGATCGCGATTGCCAACCTGCAATACGGCTGGACGCTGTTCGTGAACCCGATCAAGGACCAGTTCCACTGGTCGACGGCGGCGATCCAAGTCTCGTTCACCACCTTCGTCGTCGTCGAGACCTGGCTGGTCCCGGTCGAGGGCTACATCATCGACCGGTTCGGCCCGACCAAGATCACCATGGTCGGCGGCGTGCTCGTCGGCATCTCCTGGGTGATGTTCTCGTTCGCGACCTCGCTCTGGACGTTCTACATCGGTTCCGCGATCGGCGGCATCGGCGCCGGGATCGTGTACGGCTGCACCGTCGGTCAGGCGCTGAAGTGGTTCCCGGACCGGCGCGGCCTCGCGGCCGGGCTGACGGCGGCGGGCTTTGGCGCCGGTTCAGCGATGACGATCGTTCCGATCGCGCAGATGGTCCTCAACGCGGGCTATCAGCGTACGTTCTTGGTCTTCGGTATCGTTCAAGGTATCGTGGTCGTGCTCGTCGGCTTGATGCTGCGTGCGCCGCTCCCGGGTGAGGTTCCGGCGGCGGCCAAGTCGACGGCGCTCAAACAGACGCTTCGCGACTTCCGTCCGGGCGAGATGCTCAAGACGCCGCTGTTCTATGCCATGTACCTGGCCATGATGTGTGTCGCGATCGGCGGCGTCATGGCAACGGCGCAGCTGGCACCGATCGCTCGCGACTACATCGTCGACGAAGTCCCGGTCACGCTGTTGCTGATCATGCTACCCGCGCTGCAGTGGGCGCTGGTCTTCGACCGCGTTCTCAACGGCCTGGCCAGACCGGCCTTCGGCTGGCTCTCCGACCGGATCGGTCGAGAGAACACGATGTTCATCGCGTTCGGCGGTCAGGCCCTCATCATCTTGCTGTTCATCAAGGTCGCCGCGAACCCGTATTGGTTCGTGATCATGTCGGGGCTGGTGTTCTTCACGTACGGCGAGATCTTCAGTCTGTTCCCGTCACTGAACGCCGACACGTACGGACGCAAGTTTGCGACGACGAACTACGGCTTCCTCTACACGGCGAAGGGGACGGCCGCACTCCTCGTTCCGTTCGCAAACATCATCAAGGACGCCACCGGCAGCTGGGTGCCGATCTTTCAGACCGCGGCTGCGTTGAATGTGTGCGCAGCGCTGATCGCCATGTTCGTCATCAAGCCGATGCGTGCGCGCAAAGCGGACGCTGAGAGCGGTTTCACGGGCGGGCCAGGCATCTCTCCGGCGCCTTCTACACCGTAAGGAATAGGTATTTTATGAAGTTGCTATTACGTTCCGCGGTCCTCGCGTCGGCGTGCGCCCTCGGCTTCACGACGCTGCCCGCACCCGCTGCCGACAAGGTGCAGCTCACTGCCGAAGTCGCCTCCAGCGTGAGACCGCCTTTCGAGCAGTTCATCAAGATCTACGAAAAGAAGCATCCGGATGCTACGATCTCGGCAAAGTATCTGGGCGGCGGTCCGATCCAGGCCGACGTCGAATCCGACAATCCGATCGACATCGTGGTCGTCGGCAAGAACCAGACGGACAAGGTTCTCGCGCACATCAACAAGCCGGTCGCGATCCTGACCAATCGCGAAGTGCTCATCATCCCGAGAGGGAGCACGAAGGTCAAGAGCCTAGCGGACCTCGCGAAGCCCGGCATTCGCGTTGGGATGGCGAACGGGGCCGGCTCCGCGGTCGGCACGCTCGCGCGCCAGATGCTCAAGAAGGCCGCTGACGATCCGGCTTTCGGCGCGGACTTTCCGGTGAAGGTGCGCGGTAACTCACCGGCCTACTTCGATAAACTGCAATCAGAGGATGATGTGCTGACCGGCCTCGACAAGGGCGAGGCCGACGTTGCGATCGGCTTCGTTTCCTCGGTGGATCCGTCGAAGTACCAAGCGATCCCGATCGTCGACAAGTACAACATCGACTCGGTGTACTACATCTTCATCCCGAAGGCGGCGAAGAACCCGAAGGAAGCGGCCGACATGGTGACGCTCATGTCCAACGTGCAGGGCCAGGCGATCCTGCACAGCCATCGCTATCTGCCGCCGCCGAAGTAAACTCCCCTCGGCACAGGTCGCAAAAAGGGCGCTCGCACGATCGTGTGGGCGCCTTTTGCGTGTCCGGCGGCGGGCTGCTTCCAGCGAGATCGTGCATGCGATCGCGGTTGCGGCGGTGCCGCTCGCGCCCGTGGTGGCGCTAATCGTACGCGCGGCGGAACGTCGCGTAGACGTACGCGTAGTCGTAGTAGAACCAGTTTCGCAGCGACCGCCGCACCAGGGTCGACGCGGTGACCGGCGAGGCGCCCTTCATCACGAAGTGCATGCCGTCGAAGAAGTCCTTGGAGTACAGCGGGTAGGACGCCATCGGGCGGAAGCCCGCGAACGGGGCGAACGGCGTCGCGGTCCACTCCCAGCCGTTGCCGACCAGATCGTGGACGCCCCATGCGCTGGCACCCTCCGGTGACGAGCCGGCCGGCTCGGGATCGAAGCGCCGAAACCCGAAATTGCCGTGTCGCGCGGGGTCGGGCGCGGCCTCGCCCCACGGGTGCGGCCGCTCCTCGCCGCCGGGGGTGCCGTACGCGGCGCGATGGTACTCGGGTTCGGTGAGCAGCCTCGCGCCGCTCCAGCGCGCGAACGCGGCGGCCTGTTCCTGCGTACACCAGACCGGCCACGACGACGGCAGCGGCAAATCTTCGAACGCGCCCAGCAGCATGTACGCGCCGTCGCGCTCGAACCAGAACGGGGGCACCGGCCCGCCGTCGCGCACGAAGGCGAGGTACTCGCCGTTGGTGACGTCGTACGCGTCGACGCCGAACGCCGCGACATCGACCGCGTGCTCGTCGAACTCGTTGTCCCATCCAAAGGGGATCCCATCGCGGCGCGCACCGAGCGTCGCGCGGCCGGCCGGGATCGCGATCGGGTCGCGCCGCAACGGGGCGACGTCGCGGTGCGCGAAGCGCGGTCCGCGCTGCTTCTCGCGCGCAAGCCGGTGCACGATGTAGGTGAACGTCTCGTGGTGCATCTCTTCGTGCTCGAGGACGTTCCAGGCCGCCTCGGCATGCACCAGACGCGGGTTGGCGGGGTCGTCGAGGCGCGCATTGGCGAACGCTTCGAAGATCGCGGCGTCGCAGGCATCGCCGAACGCCCGCACCGTCGCGCGGTCGGGCCAGGGCTTCTGGAGCTGCGCGGCCGTCGCGGCATCGCGCGGGTCGATCCCGCGGTTGAACAGGCGCTCGAGTTCCGGATCGACCGACGGGCGCCCGAGCGCGTCCCGGACGAGGGTGATGAAGGCGAAGTCCGGGATGTGCCCGTCGTAGAACACGAACGGGTGACGCAGCGGGATCGGCCGGTCCTCGTACGCCTCGGGCGCGATCATCGCGAAGAGCCCGGCGGTGCGGCGGCGGTTCGCGCGATAGCGCGACGCCATCGCCTCACGGTCGAGCCCGGCGGCGGGTGCAAGCGTGTCCATCAGACGGCCAGGTAGGGCCGGAGCCCGGCGACACCGCCTTCACGGCCGAAGCCGGACTCGCGGTACCCGCCGAACGGCGAGCTCGGGTCGAACTGGTTGAACGTCGAGCACCACACGACGCCGGCCTGCAGATGCTGCGCCACGTACATCGATTTCGCTCCCTTGTCGGTCCAGACGCCGGCGGAGAGCCCGTACGGCGTGTTGTTCGCCTTCTCGATCGCCTCGTCGGCGGTGCGGAACGTCATGATCGAGAGAACCGGCCCGAAGATCTCCTCGCGCGCGATGCGGTGCGACTGCGAAACCCCGGTGAAGAAGGACGCGCGATGGAACCAGCCGCGCTCCGGGAGCGCGCACGACTGCTGATGCAGCACCGCGCCTTCCGCGACGCCGCTCTCGATGAGCTCGGAGATCTTCGCGTGCTGCGCGAGCGAGTTGATCGCGCCGATATCCGTGTTCTTGTCGAGCGGATCGCCGAGGCGCAGCGTTTCGATGCGCGCCGTCAGCTTCTCGACGACCTCGTCGTGAACCGACTCCTGCACCAGCAGCCGCGAGCCCGCGCAGCAGACGTGACCCTGATTGAAGTAGATGCCGCTCACGACGCCTTCGATCGCTTGATCGAGCGGGGCATCGGCGAACACGATGTTCGCGGCTTTGCCGCCGAGTTCGAGCGTCAAACGCTTGCGCGAACCGGCCAAGGTCTTTTGGATGATCTTGCCGACCTCAGTCGAGCCGGTGAAGGCGATCTTGTCGACGCCGGCGTGCGCGACCAGTGCTGCCCCGGTCCGCCCGTCCCCGGTGACGACGTTGACGACGCCGGGGGGAAGGTCGGCCTCTTCAGATCGGAAGAGCACACGTCTGAACTCCAGTCACGCCAATATCTC
>CALEOJ010000113.1 GCA_937910425.1 uncultured candidate division WPS-2 bacterium | reverse complement strand
GGGAGCGCTGCGCGCAGCGCTGCGCCCGCACGTGGAAGCGGGGATCGCGCGGATCGACGCCGGGCGCCGCGCGCGCGAGGCGATGCTCGTCCGTCTCCCTCAAGCCCCCCCGCCGCTGCTGTACGTGATCGTCGCCAGCGGTGATATCTACGAAGACCGCACGGCGGCCGTCGCCGCAGCGGAAGCGGGCGCTCAGATCGTCGCGGTGATACGCTCCACCGCGCAGTCCCTGCTCGACTACATCCCGTACGGCGCCACGACCGAGGGCTTCGGCGGCACCTATGCGACCCAGGAGAATTTCCGCATCATGCGCGCGGCGCTCGACGAGGCCTCCGCCCGGCTCGGCCGCTACGTGATGCTCACCAACTACGCGAGCGGGCTCTGCATGCCGGAGATCGCCGCGACCGCCGCGCTGGAACGGCTGGACATGCTGCTCAACGACTCGATGTACGGGATCCTGTTCCGCGACATCAACATGCAGCGCACCTTCGTCGACCAGCACTTCTCGCGCCAGCTCAACGCGCGCAGCGGGATCGTGATCAACACCGGCGAGGACAACTATCTGACAACCGCCGACGCCGTGGAACAAGCCCCCGCCGTGCTGGCATCGCAGTTCATCAACGAGGCGTTCGCCCGCCGAGCGGGACTCCCCGAGGAGCAGATGGGGCTGGGCGATGCCTACGAGATCGATCCGGACCGCGAGGACGGGTTCCTCTACCAGGTCGCGCAGGCGCAGCTCGCGCGGCAGATCTTCCCCAACGCGCCGCTGAAGTACATGCCGCCGACCAAGCACATGACCGGGAATATCTTCAAGGGCCATCTGATCGACGCGATGTTCAACCTGACCTCGGTGATGACGCACCAGACGATCCACCTCTGCGGGATGCTGACCGAGGCGATCCACACACCGTTCCTGGGCGATCGCGCGCTCGCGCTCGAGAACGCGCGCTACGTCATGAACACCGCGCGCAGCTTCGGCGACGAGATCGAGATCAAGCCCGGCGGGCTGATCGAGCGGCGCGCGCACGAGGTGCTGAGCGGCGCGGTCGGCATCCTGGACGGCGTCGCGCAGCGCGGTTTGATGAGCGCGATCGAAGACGGTACGTTCGCCGACGTTCGGCGGCCGCGCGACGGCGGCCGCGGCTACGACGGCGTGTTCGCAAAGGACGCGGCGTACTGGAACCCGTTCGCCGAGGCCTTCGCCGGGGACCCGGCGCGCGCGTGAGCTTGGTGCGGCCGTACGGCGACACCCGGGACGACGGTGCCGTCCAGCTCTCGTTCACGCTGCCGATCGCTTGGAGCGAAGCCGCCGACGAAGCGGCGCGCCAGCTCGTCGCGAAGATGGGGTTCGCGGAGGTCTCGGTCGTCGAGGGCCGGGCGATCGCCGCCGGCTTCTCGTTCTTCGTCGTGTACGCGCGCACGCCGGTTGCGATCGACGTCTCGACGATCCGCGCCCCGTCCGCGGCGCGGGACGCTCTTTCGATGGAGCAGGTCGACCAGCTGATCGCGCAGCGCGTCGGCCGGAAGGTCAAGGTGGTCGGAGCGTGCATCGGGACCGATGCGCACACGGTCGGCATCGACGCGATCCTGAACATGAAGGGCTACAAGGGCGACTACGGCTTGGAGCGGTATCGCGGGTTCGAAGTGTTCAACCTCGGCAGCCAGATCTCGGTCGAAGACCTCGTCCGGTTCGCGCGCGAACGTGAGGTGGACGCCATCCTGGCTTCGCAGGTCGTCACCCAAAAGGGAAGCGATATCGCCAACTTCACTGCGCTCGCGGAGCTGCTCGAAGCGGAGCACGTGCGCGAGCGGCTCCTGCTGATCGCAGGCGGACCACGAGTGACGAACCTGCTCGCCGCCGAGCTCGGCTACGACGCCGGATTCGGGCGCGGGACGATGCCGTGCGACGTCGCGACCTTCATCGCCCGGGGGATCAGCGATCGGCAGCTCGGATGATCAGCACCATCATCCTGAATTGGAACCGCGCAGAGCTCCTCGAGCAGACACTCCGCAGCTTTGCGGCGACGGCGGCCCGGCCGTTCGAGCTCACGGTCGTCGACAACGCGAGCAGCGATCGATCCCGGGAGGTCATCGAGGAAGGCCGGCGCTTCATCCCGAGCTTGCAGACGATCTATCACGATGAAAACATGGGCGGGGAGGCGCTGAACGCGGCGATCGAGCGTGCGGCCGGGACCCTGATCCACATCAACGAGAACGACATCGTCCTGTTGCCCGATTGGCAGGACCACGTCGTCGAAGCGTTCCGCGTGTTCAGCGGCCTCGGCCAGCTCTCGCTCTTCAACGGGGTCCCGACTGACGACTACCCCGGCGAGCCGCAGCCGTCGACCCTGCGGTTTTCGTCCGGAAAAATCGTCTACGAAGCGCACGGCAATGTCGGCAGCTCCGCGATTCTGCGGGCGGAGCTCTTTCGAGTTCACGGGATCCGGGTGCACAACGTTTCGCAGCGCGACGCGGATGCGTTCAAGTTTCCCGACGATGCTCGGCTGTCTGCCGATGTCAAAGCGAACGGGTATTGGTGCGCGTGGTCGGACCGTCGCTACATCCGGAATCTTGGGCACGAGCCGCAAGAGTTCGACCGAGACCCGGACTACTACCGGAGGAACTACGCCTCAAAGCCGTGGATCGGTACCGCGGGATTTTCGGAACGAGTCGCCGCCGCGCGTGAGCAACCGCGGCCGCGACGGTACTCCGCGGTCTTCCGGCAGCTGGACGTCGGGCCGGAGCGGACGCCGGGAACTTGCGCCGGCGCTGCGGCACGTCTGTGGTCCATGCTCGACGGCGTCAGCCCGGAAGTCGAAGTACTCGATTTCCTCCACGCGCTCGTGCGACTCGTGAAGCCCAGGCGCGCCCTCGATACGAGCGCGTGGCTTGGGCGGAGCGCCGTCGCGATCGGCGCGGCGCTCCGGGACAATGGTTTCGGAGAGCTCGAGGCGCTCGTACGGGACGACGACACTGCGGCGTACGCGTCCGCCACGATAGCGGCAGCCGGACTTGCAGAGCTCGTCACCATGCGCGGCGGGCGCAACCCGGGCCCGACGGCGAGCGAGCCGTTCGACTTGGCGTTCTTCGGCAGCCGCAACAGCGCCGAACTGCTGCAATGGTACGATACGCTCGCCGACGGCGCGGCGCTCGTCTTTCACGGCCCGATCGGCGACGCGCCGGCCGGCGCGGACTCCATCGAGTCGATGGCGTCCGCCGGTCTGGTGACCGGTTTTGCACCGGCTACGCCGCGCGGGCTCTTCGTCGGGAAGCTGGCGAAGCCGGCGGACGGCATCCTCGGCCGCGTCCCGGAGCACTTCGATCCGCACGCGTACCTCAAAGCAAACGCGGACGTCGCGCGAGCCGGGGTCGATCCCGCGGATCATTATCGGCGCCGCGGCTGGCGCGAGGGGCGCAGTCTGCGCGAATGAGGGAGGGCGGTATGGGAGAAGACGTTGATTCGTACCAGACGTGGCGATCAACCTATAACAAAGGGAAGGATTGGGAGGCGACCTTCCAACGCGGCCAATGGAATTATCTCGATGAGGTCGGCGAGCTTCCGCGCTATGCGGTCATCGCCGGATATATCCACAAGCTCTTGCCGGGAGGAGACGTGCTCGACGCTGGGTGCGGCGAGGCGGTCTTCAGCCAATATCTCGATCTCGAGCGCTTCCGCTACACCGGCATCGACCTCTCTCCAACGGCGATCGAGCGCGCCGGAAGGCGCTTGCGGCGGGGGACGGTACGGGTTTCGTCCATCGAGGAGTTCTCGGCGCCGGCCGGCGAGCGCTATTGCGCGGTGGTCTTCAACGAATCGATCCAGTTCACCGATACGCCGCTGGAGTCGATCGATCGCTATCGCGAGTTTTTGACGCCGGAAGGCTTGATCGTCATCTCCCTGTTCCGGACGGCCGACGAGCGCGGGAACGGTCCGCGTCTGGCGCGATTCCTCGTCACCGAATGCGAGAACTGGCGCTACTCCTTGGTCGATCGCTGCGAGGCGGTGAGCGTCTCGCACAGCCGGGTGTGGGAGATCTTCGTCTTGCGATGAAGCGTGCGCGCTGCATGGAGCCGAGGATCACCGCCGTGGTGTTTGGGACGTGCGCGTCGCTGGCGTGTTCGGTGCCGGCGCTCGCCGTCGACCGGAGTCTGGGTGCGGATGTGCCGAAGCCCGCGGTGACCGGGACGCCGTGGACAGACGCCGAGATCGCCGCGCTCGACGCCGGCGTCGACCTCGCGCTCGCCGGCGCGAAAACGTTGCGCGGGGCGCACGTCGGGATCTACGTGATCGACGCGCGCGACGGCCGCGTGCTCTACGAGCGCAATGGGGACGACGCGTTTGCGCCGGCGTCGACGTTCAAGCTGCTCGTCGGGAGCGCGGCGCTCGAGCGGTTGGGACCGCAGTTCCGCTTTCGGACGGACGTCGTCGCCGACGGGCCGGTCGAGAACGGCGTGCTGCAGGGATCGCTGGTCCTGCGCGGCGGCGGCGATCCGTTCCTGAGCGCCGCTGACCTTGAAGCGGCTGCCGAGGCGGTCGCGAAAGCCGGGATCACCGGCAGCAAAGACGTCGTCATCGACGACGCGCATTTCGAGACGCCTGGATACCTGCCGGGGTGGAGCTGGGACGACTTTCCCTATTATTACGCGCCGGTCGTGAGCGCGCTCTCGCTCGAGCGGAACGTGGTGCACCTGACGATCGCGCCCGGCGCGGCGGCCGGTGCGCCGGCGCGCGTCACCGCGGCGCCCATCGGGCACGTCGGTTTCCCGGTCGAAGGCTGCGAGATAGCGACGGTCGCAGTGCGGATCGTTCCTGCCGTCACGACGGCTCCGGCGAGCGGCAAGAACACCGTCGATCTCGTGCGCCGCCGCTCCGGCTGCATCACCGTGACCGGCACGGTCCCGCTGGGTGCCACGCCCGATGACGTCGATGCCGCAGTCCCCAGCCCGGCGGCGTACGCACACGACGTGTTCGCGGACGCGCTCGAGCGGCGCGGCGTCCATCTGTTGCGCGCGATCGGCGGTCACGCCGAATGGCCTCGGCTGGAGGAGCACCGCCTCGCGTGGAGCCGGCTGCCGAACGCCAAGGTCGTGTGGGCGCACGACTCCGAACCGCTCGGCGACGTGCTGGCCGACATGTGGCTGGCCAGCGACAACCTCGCCGCGGAGCTGCTGCTGCGCGAGCTCGGGTTCGCGCAGGACGGCGCGCCGGGCACGACGGAGCACGGCGTCGCGGTCGAGAAGACCTGGCTCAAGCAGCTCGGCGTCGACACCGATGCGCTCGCGCTCGAGGACGGCAGCGGCCTGTCGGTCTACGACCGCATCACGCCGCGCGATCTGGTGGTGATCCTCAAGCACGACTGGGACGGTCCGAACCGCGATCTGATCCTCGACGATCTGCCGATCGCGGGGGTGCGCGGGACGCTGAAGTCGTCGTTCACCGGCACGCCGGCGGAGAAGCACGTCTTCGCGAAGACCGGCACGCTCTCGCACGTCAGCGCGCTGGCGGGGTACGTCGCGAACGCCAAGCACGGCGCTGTGATCTTCGCGTTCCAAGTCGACGACTGGGTCGGCGCGAGCGCCGACCTGCGCGAACTCCGCGGCCGGGTACTCTCGCAGTTCGTCGAACGGTAGCGGCCTGATGCTCGGCGCGCACTTCGAAGCGGAGATTCGCGAACAGCCCGACGTCTGGCGCCGCATCGCCGCGTCGGACGGTGCGCGGCGCTTTGCGGCCGCGGTTGCGGGCCGCGACGTGCTGTTCGTCGGCAGCGGCAGCTCGCTGTTCGTCGGGATGCTCGGCGCACTGGCGTTCCGCCGCCGTGGGATACGTGCTTCGGCGCTGGCTGCGACCGAAGCACGGTTCGACAACGCGGCGTATCGCGACGCGTGCGTGGTCGCGCTCTCGCAGAGCGGGCGCTCCACCGACGTGCTCGCCGCGATCGACCAGCTCGCCCCCTCGCGTCTCGTCGCGCTGACGAACGACGTGACCTCACCGCTCGCCGAGCACGCCGAGATCGTCATCGACTGCCTCGCGGGACCGGAGATCGCGGTCCCGGCCAGCAAGAGCGTGACCTCGATGGCGGCGATCCTGTTGTGGGCCGCCGCGCTCACCGGCGGAAAGAAGAACCGCACCGCCGCGCCGCTCGAGCAGACCGCCGAGGACGTCCGCGATTGGTTGGGCGGCGACGGCGTCGACGACGTGGTGGAGGCTGCGCGCCGCATCGCCCGGCGGCGGAGCGTCGCGATCGTGGCGGCCGGTTACGGCGTGCCGATCGCGTACGAGCTGGCGCTCAAGATCAAGGAGGCCAGCTACGTGCACGCCGAGGGGTTCGCGGCCGGCGAGTTCCGCCACGGCAGCTCGGCGATCCTCGACCCGTCGAGCGCGATCATCGGGATCGTCGACGAAGCCTCGCGGGATATCGTCCACCGTCCGCTGGCCGAGGCGGTCGAAGCGGAGGCCGTTCGCTACGTGATCGGCGCTCGGAGCGGCGATGTACCGCTGCTCGGTCCGGCGACCGGCGAAGCCTTCAACACGCTGGCCTGGCTGGTCGCCGGCCAGTACCTGGCGCTCTCGATCGGGCGCGCGAACTTCGTCGAGTCGGACGCGCCGCGCGGTCTCTCCAAGTGGGTGGGCTGAATGGCCCAATCTGCGCGCAGAAACTGAACCTGCTGTCCCAGCGCCGACGCAGGGACACACAAAGATGAGAGAAACATGAAGGGCAGCGGGACGCGCGTCAGATGACGCCGCTCGCTTTTCTATTATATCGTCGCGTTGGACGGCCGATGCTCGCGAGCAGGCCCCACCCTCCGCGACGGGAGGACTCATGCAGTATCACGCCCGGACCGGGCTCACCCGGTTCATCGGTGCGGGGCTCGTCGCGCTCTTCGTCGCGATCGCGCTCGTCGGACCGGCCTCGGCCGCGACGACGGGGACGATCTCCGGTACCGTCGTCGACAGCACCACGAAAAAGCCCGTCCCCGGGGTGACCGTGACGGCGTCGGCGCCGAGCGGCCGCGGGAGCGCGACCTCCGACGGCAACGGCTTCTACAACATCTACAACCTCGCGCCCGACACCTACACCGTCTCGATCAGCGCGAAGGGCTACGAAGACGTCGTGCTCTCCGGCGTCACCGTCGTGCAGGACCAGAACGTCCAGATCAACCAGACGCTGGCGAAGTCGCTGCGGACGATCGGCCGCGTCTCGGCGCGCAGCGCGAGCAACCTCGTGCAGCCGACGCAGACGGCCGACGTGTACAACGTCTCGCCGCAGCAACTCGGCGCCGCGATCGGCGTCGGCGGGCACCGCTCGCTGTACGACGTCATCCAGACCGCTCCGGGCGTTACCTCGACCGGCGTCGCCGGCCGGCCGCGTATCCGCGGGAGCGACGTCGGCGACGTCGCGTGGGAGTACGACGGGATCCCGGTCAACGACCGGCTGACCGGACTGTTCACCACGAACCTCTCGGTCGTCGGAACGCAGAACCTCGAGGTCTACACCGGCGGCTACAATGCACAGTACGGCAACGCGGCGGCCGGGATCATCAACTCGGTCGTGAAGCGCGGCACCAACCCGGCGTTCGGCAGCCTCACCTACACTTCGTCGTTCCCGAACTCCGAGCACGACTTCGTCGCCGAGTACGGCGGGGCGTCCAAGAACAACAAGCTGAGCTGGTACTTCTCGCTCGACTCGAGCAACTCGGACCCCGTGTTCGCCAACGGCTATCAGCCGTATCTCGACGCGCAGGCGCTGACCGCGCGCGACACGACGCCGTCGACGATCACCTCGCGCGACGCGGTCGCCAACGTCCACTTCCGGCCGACGGACAAAGACGACATCCAATTCCTGGTCCAGACCGGCAACCAGAAGCTGCCGTGGAACAAAGCGCTGACCGACGCCTCGGGAATTCTCGGGATCACGCAGTGCCAGGGCGTCGTCATCAGCGGCGGCGCGATCACGAACCCCGGCGTCAGCAGCAGCGGTCAGACGTGTCAAGTTCCGATCGTGACGACGGTCGCGGGCGTGCCGACGATCACCGGTTACAAGCCGACCGGGCTCCAGTACTATCACATCGACCAGCAGCAGGCCAACGTGTGGTACCACTGGTCGAATCTGGCGAAGATCCAGTGGAACCACATCGTCAGCGACAAGCTCTTCGTGCAGTTCCGGCTGGCCGAGAACTTCAACCAGTACATCTTCGACCAGCCGTTCAGCCTCACGACGATCAACGGTGTCACGACGCCGGGTGTGCCGTACCTGAACGGGCCGATCGGCGCCACGAATCCGGTCACGGTGACCGGCATTGCGCCGAACGGTACGCCGGCCGGCGCCGGCAACGGCTACCAGGACGAGTGGTCCGACCGCCGGTCGCAGATGTACTTCGCGAACCTCGACATGACGTACACCGCGAGCGCGCGCTCGACGTACTACTTCGGCCTCGGCTACGAGCGTGACAACAGCGCGCAGCACTACTACGACAACTGCGGCTGCGACGAAGTGAGCGGCGGGGTCGGCGCGTTCAACCTGAACGGCACGTTCCCGAACCTCTTCCTCGCGGTCGACTATCCGCTCACGCTGCCCAGCGCCTACGTCGGCACGAAGCAGACCTTCGGCAAGCTCACGCTCGAGCCGTCGCTGCGCTACGACGCGGAGACGTATGATATCCCCAACCGGCCCGACGTCACCAACCCGGCGACGGGCGTCGTGACGAAGAGCTACGCCTACGGGCCCTACACCACCCACGCGTTCAGCCCGCGTTTCGCGTTCACGTGGGCGGCCGACCCGTACGACGCGATCCGCGGCTCGTACGGCGTCACCACCACGTTCATTCCGGCGGCGTACGTGTTCAACGACTCGCCCAACGGGATCACGGCCGGCGACTCGCGCGCGAACTCACCGTATTATCCGGGAGAGAACCTGACGCCCCAGCAGAACTTCAACGTCGACCTGTCGTACTCGCACGCGCTGCGCAATGGTGTCGACTCGTTCCGCGTTTCGCCCTTCTATCGCCACGCCGTCGACAAGCTCGAGGCCACCAAGCAATTCACGGTCAGCCCGGCGACCGGTGTCGCCAACCTCGCCGGCGAGACCTTTTTCCGGACCGGGATCCAGAACAAGGCCACCGGGACGGAGTTCGGCTGGAACCACGTCGTGCGCGGTGACGGCCTCTCGTGGTACTTCTCCGGGACGTACGTCAACTACTGGGGCTCGGTCACCTCCGCGGCGCTGTCCGGCGGTACACCATACGGGAGCATCACGTCGAACACGAACTCGACGGCATACCTGAGGGCGTTCCTCACGACTCAGATGCTGTTCCGCAATCCCGCCCAGCCGCCGTGGAACCTCTCGTGGACCGGCGACTACAGCCACGGCCCGTACCACTTCGAGCCCTTCGTGATCTATCAGGTCGGCGCACCGTACAACGTCATTCCGTCGCCGTATACGAGTCCGCTTGACGGGAAAACGATCCTGACGGACTCACAGGTGCATTTCGCCCGCGCGAACTGGTGGGCGGCGATCGACCTCGGTTACGACGTCATTCGTACTCCGAAGCGCATCGTCACGGTCGGGATGAACATCCGGAACGTGTTCAACAACCAGTTCGCGGACGTCAGTCCGTCGACGAACTCCAACTACGCGAAGGGGCAGAACCCCGACCTCAACACGTACGGCCCGGGCTCGGTGCCCAACACGCTGTACTACTACGCGCCGGACCAGACGCCGACGCAGTACCAGCTGTACCTGCGCACCAAGTTCTAGGCTCGCGCGAGCGCGGCACGGACGCGAAGCAGGACGTCGCCTCTCGGGCGGCGTCCTGTTCGTTTTGATGCGGACTCCCTTCCCTGCGCCGGCCGCGGTGATGCTCGCGGTGGCTGTGCTCGTGCTGTTGACGGCGCAATCGCCGGCCCCGTTCGCATGGCCGACGCCGCTGCCGTCGAGCGCGCCGGCGCCGCAACCGACCGTGCTGTGGAGCGGGGCGCCCGCCGCCTCGTTCGCGCTCGAGGTCGAGCCGCTCGGCGTAACGCCGGACGGCGACGCGCGCGCCCTCGTCCGTGTCGTGCTGCGCGACGCGCAGGGGAACGTGACCCGGCTGCGCCGCGGCGCGGACTTCGACTACTTCACCGACCACGGTGAGGCGCAGTGGCAAACGCGGCTGCGCTACGGCGGTCCGGCCGCGATCGTCGCGGTGCGCGACGACGGCCCGGCCAACGTGCGCGTCGTCGCGAACCGTCCCGCCGGACTCGGCGAGCAGCGCGCAT
>CALEOJ010000112.1 GCA_937910425.1 uncultured candidate division WPS-2 bacterium | reverse complement strand
TGGCGTGACTGGAGTTCAGACGTGTGCTCTTCCGATCTGAGCGCGACCGCGACGATCGCGACCAGATACAGTGCACCGGCGATCAGCGCGGCCCACAACAGGATCGGGCAGGGTGCGATCGCCGAATCGCCCATCGCCATCCCGGGCATCGCGTCGGTCCGAGCGAGGCCGGCCAGACGATGAAAGCAGAGCCCTTCGCGCGCGAGCGCGGCGATGCCGACGGACGCCGAGCCGGCGACCGCCGCCAGGAGCGCGGGCGCGACGAGTCGCGCACGATCCGGCTTCGGCTTCATCTGTGCGTCAACGTGCGGCACCGGCCGCCGGATGCCCTGTCCGTCTCGCTGCTCTAACCGACCAAGCCACGGCGGGTGCCGCGCGACGGGGGGTCGTAGACCGGCCGTCCGTGATCGACCAGCAGATCGCAGCGATGCTGCGCCAGACGATGCCCGACGCCGAGGTCCGGGTCTACGACATGACCGGCACCATGGACCACTTGGAAGTGTTCGTACGCTCGAAAGCGTTCGCAGGCGTCGCACCGCTCGACCGGCACCGCATGGTCGAGAAGGCGCTCGCGCCGGCCCGCGCCGACGGGCGCATCCACGCCCTCCAGATCCGCACTGAGACCCCCGAGGACGCAACCCCACATGGCTGACCTGCAAGACGAGATCAAGAGCGAGATCGCCGGCAACACGATCCTCGTCTACGGTAAAGGGACCAAAGACGCGCCGCGCTGCGGCTTCACGCTCGAGACGATCCAGTTCTTCAACGCGTTCGGCTACCCGTATGCGGTGGTCGACGTCCTCGAGAACATGCCCAAACGCGAGGCGCTGGCGCAGCTCACCGACTGGCCGACGCTGCCGAAGATCTTCATCGACGGACAGTTCTACGGCGACACCGACGTCCTCGATCCGATGGCGCGCAGCGGCGAGCTGGCCAAGCTGCTCGAAAAGGCGTTCGAGGGCAAGGGCGTCACGCCGACGATCCAGCTGCGGTAGCGCGTGCTGGAGCTCTACGCACCCGGGAGCGAAGCCGACTGGCTTCGCTCCTTTCGTTTCGCAGTCGAGCTGCGGCCGCGGTTCGGCGAGACCGACGCGCTCGGGCATGTCAGCAACACGGTCTACACCGCGTATTGGGAGCTCGCGCGGCTGCGCTATTTCGAGGCGATCGGGGAGGCGGATGACGCGCCGAAACGGCTCCTCGCCTTCAACCACATGGCGGTCGAGATCGCGACGCGGATGATGCGGCCGTGCTTCTACGACGAAGAGCTGCTCGTCCATGCGCGCGTCTCGGCGCTCGGACGCAGCAGCGCGACGTTCGAGCACGCGCTCAGCGCCGCCGGGAGCGGCGAGATCCGCGCGATCGCCCGCATCGCCGTGGTCAGCTCGGCCGACGACGAGCACGCGACGCCGTGGACCGCCGGCCAGCGCACGAAGCTCGAAGCGTTCGAAGGCCGCACCCTGTCCTGAGCCCCTCGAAGGGTCCGGAAGCGAAGAGGACCGCGCCCTGACGGGCGCGGTCCTCTCGTGCTGGGTTTCCGCGAAGCCGGACTAGCTGCCCAGCTTCCAGCTCACCGAAACGCGGACGTCACGGGGTCCGTAGGTGTTCGCGTTCAGCTGCGCGCCCGAGAGCGGGACGCCTCCGACGGTGACCGCGCCGGGGATGTACGGCTGGAATATCCCGGCGTACTCCGTGATGTACGAGTTCCCGTAGGTGTTGAACACGTTGTCGATGTTCACACTGAGTGAGAGCCCGTGCGTGCCGAGCGGCAGGCTCCCGTTCGCGCTGGCGATCAGGAACGCCGGCAAGAACAGGGAGTTGTTCGGACCGTAGTACGTCTCGCCGAACGAGACGTACGCGCCCTTCGCCGTCCGGTAGTGGACTTCGCCGAATCCGCTCGAGTACGGGACCGGCTGGTTCGAGACACCCTGCGAGCCGCCGTAGAAGTTCACGCCGGGGACCACGCCGAGGTTCCGGACCGGGAGCGTCGAGCCCGGGGTCGTGTAGAAGCTGGCCGGGACGTTGACCGGGGTCGCCTGCTGCAGCGCGCCCTGAAGCGCGAAGCCGAAGCCCACCACGGGATCGCGGCGCAGCGAGAACTCGATACCGGTATAGCGTGCCCGCGCCAGGTTGGTCGACCCGGAACTGAACAACGGAACCGTGATGGGCGGACCCGTGCAGTTGGGCGGCGTCTGAGCGCCGGTGCACGAGGCCAGCGTCACGACTCCGTTCGCGTACTGCGAGGTGCTGATCAGCTGGTTCCAGAGGTTCGTTTGGTAGATGTCGGTCGAGAACACGGTCTGCTTGCCCGGACCGAACCGGTAGTCGCCGCCGATGTTGTAGCCCATCGTCGTCTCCGGCCGCAGGCTCGGATTCGCTTGGGTGTTCAGCGCGATCTGCTGCGCCGGCAGCTGCAAGGTCGGCACCGTGTTGATGCGCGAGTAGAGCTGGATGTACGGCGGTGCGATCGCCGAGCCGGCGGCCGCGCGCAGCGAGGTGTCCGGGTTGACGCGGTACGTGAGGCCGAGGCGCGAGTCGTAGTGCGAGTTGTGCTGGTCGATGAACGTCGCGCCGTTCGTCTGCGAGTAGTGCGTCAGGTAGGTGTTGAAGTAGTTGCTCCACGTCACGTTCATCCGCTGGCCGATGTTCCAGATGCCACGCGCCAGGATCGTCGTGTACGTCTGCCCGGAGGTCGGCGGGACCGTTGCCGCGATGGGGCCGCCCGGGATGAAGGTACCGACGTTATAGGAACCCGTCGTCGAGTGGGTCTGGTCGGCAGCGAGACTGATCAGGTTGCCGCTGTCGCCGAACGGGTGATCGATCTCGAGCGAGTAGCCGCGGAGACGGTCCTCTTCCGATGAGTTGAAGTACGCGCCGGGGACCGTCAGCGTGACGTTCTGTCCGGTGTACACGGTCGGCACGCCGCCGACCGTCGCGGTCCCGTAGAGCTGGGCCTGGAAAACCGCCGGCTGGGCGGGGCTGTTCAGGCCGTTGTACTGCAAGCGGTTGATCGACGCCGAGTACGCGCGCAGCAGAATGTTGTTGCTGCCGAGCGCCGTGCGCAGCTCCGCCTGGAAGATCGGCTCGTTGTTGATCTCCCACTCGTGCGGCGGTGCGAAGATGTTGTCTTCCGCCAGGATCGGACCGGGTTGCGGCCCAGTCGACGGCGTGTACGTCGCGGCCGGATTGAACACCGAGGTGTACTGGTAGAAATGGTTGCCGTTCTGCTCGGTCCACGTCTGGCTGCCGAGATAGCTGGCCGTCAGCGTCGTCGTGTTCGAGAAGTTGTAGCGGAGCTTCACCAGCTCCGTCTTGTTGGTGTACGTCGTACTGACCGGGATGCCGCTGTACAGGAGCGTCGCAGTACCGTTGAAGATCGTCTGCGTCGTCCCCGGAATCGGCGGCGACGTCGTGATCGTGCCGGTGATCGCCTGACCGTTGACGAGCCAGGCCCTGTTCATCGGCGTCGGCACCGCGTAGTCCTTGAGCGGGCCCGGCGTCCCGTTCACGCCGTAGTCGACGACGAATCCGAGCTTGCCGTTCATGATCGTGTTCGAGTAGCCGAAGTTCGAGGACACGCCGCCGAAGCTGTCGACGCTGACGTTCTCGTATCCGCTCGGCTTCCGCGTCGGGTCGAGCGTACGGAAGTTCACCGTACCGCCGATCGCGTAGTTGACCTCGGGCGCAGCGGCACCGGGCCCCTTGATGACTTCGACCGAGCCCAGCGTGAACGCGTTGAGGAAGGTCGTGACGTAGTCGCCGAACGCGCCGACGGAGACCGGGTGACCGTCGATCAGCGACGCCGTCTCGAACGAGAGGCCGCCGCGAATGTTCGGGAAGGTGATCGCACCTGCGGCCGCCCCGTTGCCGGAGGTCGCCGGCAGGCTGATGACGATGCCCGGCGTCTGGTTCAGGACCGTCTTGACTTGCGGCTGCCCCTGGTCGATGAACGTCTGCGTGCTGACGACGTTGACCGCCGCCGGCGACGTGTTGAACGTCGCGCGCGAGAAGGTCGTGCGGGTCGAGCCGATCACGCGCAGCGAGGTGAGGGTCGGCGCCGCGAGCTGGACGTTCAGGGTGACCGGCGTACCGGCGGTAATCGCGACGTCCTGTTCCGTACCGGTCTGGTAGCCGGTGCGCACGACGGTCGCGACGTAGACGCCGGGGGCGACGCCGGTGATCGTATAGCGACCCTGCGCATCAG
The DNA here is from genome assembly GCA_937910425.1 of uncultured candidate division WPS-2 bacterium. GTDB lineage: Bacteria > Vulcanimicrobiota > Vulcanimicrobiia > Vulcanimicrobiales > Vulcanimicrobiaceae > Vulcanimicrobium. The sequence goes on along the minus strand of CALEOJ010000112.1, from coordinate 6,915 downwards.
AGGTCGCGGTGTACGTCTTCGCACCGGTGAGGGTGATGGTGGCGCCTGCGACCGGCGAGCTCGTGGTATCGGTCACCAGACCGGACACCACGGACGCCGTCACCTGCGCGATCTGAGCCGCCGGGACGCTCTGCGCCAACGCCGGTGCCATACTCAAGGGCCCACCGGCGAGTGCGAAGAGTCCTACAACGCTCAGGACGCGTGACAGACTGGGCACGTGTCCTCCTAAGAAGAAGCGATTGAGCGAAACCACCGCGCCCACAAGGGCACGGCCAGAGTGACCTGGGCGAACGGGGTCGCCGGAAGTCTACCAAGGGAGGATTAAGGGGTCACGAAAGGCGTTCCCTTTGACTTTTTGCACAGGTTCTTGCACAGCTTGACTCTTAACATCGTCAGGCTAGGCTGGGCACGGGCTCCCAAGACGGCCCGAGGACCGCGAGAAGTCGTCGCGGCCGGGGCCGGAGAAGCGTGCGCCCGTGCCGCGACACTGGCTGTTCAAGACCGAACCGGATACGTTCTCGATCGACGACCTGGAACGCGTCGGGCGCGAGGAGTGGTCCGGCGTGCGCAGCTTCCAGGCCCGCAACATCATGCGCGAGATGAAGCTGGGGGATCTCGGCTTCTTCTACCACTCCAGCACGAAGCCGCCGGGGATCGCCGGGATCTGCCGCGTGGTCGCCGAGGCGCATCCCGACTCGACGCAGTTCGACAAGCGCAGCGAGTACTACGACCGCACCTCCAAACCCGCCGACCCGCGCCGGTGGTGCGTCGACGTGGATAACCTTTAAAAACGTCGAGTGGAGTGTCGCGCGCTTACATAATCAATACTTAAGGCCGGAAGGCTAGGGTGAGCCGGGCGCAAAAGCGCCCCTCAAACCTACCTCCCGAAAGGATGCTCCGTGCGCACAATGTTCCGTGCAGCGGCGCTTTTCGCGTTCGTCTCTCTAGGACTCGCCGGACCCGTCAGTGCGGCGACGAGTTCTGAGACGGTCGCGCAAGCCGCTGCCGTGCAAAGCAGCATATCCGGAAAGATCACCGATTCCCGGGGTACGCCCCTCGCGGATTCGCAGATCACGATCGAAGGCGCCGGCAAGACGTATACCGCGGCGACGAAGGGCGACGGTAGCTTCTCGGTCGCGGTTCCGCCCGGCGTTTACACCGTCACGGTGAATCACGGCGGATTCCAAACCGCGCAGAACGACGTGACGGTCGCGCCCGGCAGCGGGAACACCGTCATCAGCGTCGCGCTCCAAGAGGTGAACCTCTCCTCGCTGCGTGTCATCGGACGCACCAGCACGAACATCACCCGGACGCCGTTCAACATCTCGGAAGCCGCGATCAGCGTGCTGCCGCCGCTCGAGATCTCGCTGCGGCAAAATGTCAATCTGACCGACACGGTCGCGACGCTCCCCGGTGTCCTCGCAACGCGAGCGTTTTCGGTCACGCCGAATACGAACTTCGCCGTGCACGGCCTCTCCCTCCAGACCCGCGTCACGATCGACGGACACCCGGTAAGCTCGGGCATCTTCGGTGCTTGGAATACGAACTACGCCGTATCCGGAATCTTTCAAGACGTCGAAGTCGCGAAAGGCACGGGACTCAACGGGGCGATCGCCGGCGAGTCCGCGGTCGGTACCATTAACCTGCGTACGCGCGACTTCAGCCGCAACAATTCGGCTGGCCTCCTGATCGGCTCTGACAGCTATAACGGCGGCCTGTACAACATCTTTGCGGACGTCAATTTCCTGAAGAACAATCGGGCGAGCTTGATCGTCGCGAAGTCGTTCAACGCGTTCAACGGTCCGTGGAACAATTCGTTCCTCGACCGTGCGGGCAACACGAACGGCTCTGCGTTCCGTGCCACGCTTCAGCCGCCGAACATCGTCGGCCTCGATCAATGGCAGGGCGACTTCTCGAACCGTTACTCTCTCGAAGCGGAGTTGGCGAAGCTGCGGTATCGCTTCAGTGAGACCAGCTCGGTCACCGTCGAGTACCTCGGGCTCCAAGGGCAGTATCAGCCGCAAGGCGGCTCATACGGCACCTTCTTGGGCCAGATGACGCAGCAGGCGTGCTCCAACGGGAGCGGCGCGGGCTTGACGTTCTCGGCGACGTTTGCCGGTTGCTCGCTGACGTCGACCTACAACGCGCCGTACACCGCGGCGAACGTCGGCAACACCGTACCCGCGTACAGCTGGTTCCCGAACTCGTTCATTCAGAACAACGAACCACAGTTCGCCGCCGAGTTTCGAACCTCGTGGAAGAACGACACCATCCTGTTCCGTCCGTACACCCATTTGATCAACCGCTTCATCAGCGGCGCCTTCGAGAACCTGTATCCGGGCAACGGCGGCGGGTGGTCAGCCGTGACGAATGCCGCCAACTGTCAGGTGCTCTTCGTCAATCCGACGGCGGCCGGCGGTGCGAAAGGGCCGTGCTTCGGGCCCAACATGGCGCCGAGCGGGCCGGCGTACGTCGGCGCCGACGCAACGCCGCACGGATACGCGACGACGAACATCGCGCCGACCTGTTCGCCCACCCCGCCGTACACCTGCTTCACGACCCCAACCGGCATTCAGAACGACGGGATCGTCAACTTCGGAACGCCCTTCAGCCAGCCGGAGATCGACCGGCTGAACGGCTATACGTTCACCTGGATCCACCCGGTCGGGAACAACACCTACAGCTTCAGCTACGACTACCGCAAGGATTTCGCGCAGTCGTACAGCGGCGACCAGACCGGAGCCCCGGCGAACTGCCAGTACACGATCGGGAGCGCGAGCGGCGCCAGCGCCATCATTGCGAACACCGTACCGGGGACCGGCTTCGTCAAGGGCAATCCGTACCAGCCGAACTGCTCCGACTATACACGGTTCGTCGGCGTGCCGGGGGCGACGCCGTTCCTGCCCCGCTCATCGCTCAACACACCGCCGACCGTCACGCAATACGGCGACTTCTCGCTCACCGGATCGTTCCGGCTCAACGATCGGCTCAGCGTTTCGCTCGGCAACTATCTCTCGCTGTGGAAGGCGAACGCGCAAATCGAAGACCCCGCCGTCCTTGCTCTGTACGGCGCGGCCGGTAACGCGAACGCTGCGCCGGTCTCGCTGGTTACGCGAACGAACTGGGCCACGCACTACGACCCACACATCGGCATCGAATATCGAGCGAATCAGGATACGTCGTTCCGGGCGAACGCTGGATCCTCATTCACCCAACCGTACCCGGCGCTGATCTCGGGCTTCGGCGCCATTACGATCCCGAACGCGGCAAACGGCGGAAATTACACGAACACGATCCCGAACTTCGGGATCAAACCGGAGACGACGGTGGCGTACGACATCGGCCTCGACCGGCGCTTTCACGACGGTGGCGTGCTCTCGCTCGATCTCTACAACGACACGGTGCACAACGTCTGGGTGTCGAGCACCGCGAATCTGGCGCCGATCCCCGGGGTGTGCGGGCCGAACCAAAACCCCGGATTCCCCAATGCCCTGTGCCTCCTGACGAATCAAGTCAACGGCTCGCTGGAGCGCACGTACGGCGTCGACCTGAGCCTCTACAAAGCGCCGGTCAATGGCTGGGGGTACTTCCTGGCCGGCACGCTGAACCGCACCTTCTACGACCAGCTGCCGCTGAGCATCTACACGTCGAACACCTCGGCGACGAGCGGGAGCTTCCTCATCAACGGGATGCAGATCTTCGGCGATCCGTTCTTCAAGTCGTACGGGCAACTGCTCTGGTCGGATGCTCGAGGCAACGTGTTCGAACTCGGAGCCGATTACGAGGGCGCGAACAATGCGACGTACGGTCCGCCGTTCACGATCTGGGACGCCTCGGCGCGCATTCGGATTCATCCCAAGGTGCGACTCCAGATCTCGGCCCAAAACCTGATGAACCTGAACACCGGCAGTTTGCTTGGGCGCGCGCTCGGCAGTCAGGGTAATCTCCAGCCGACCGTCTACGTCGTCCCAGGAACCACGACGGTGCTCCAGGGCACCGGCGCGACGGCAGGCCTCTTCGCGGTTCCGCCGCGCACGATCCGCATGTCACTCGAGTTCACCCCCTAAGGCCGCCCGGCCCGGGGTGGAGGAGCCCGCCGCGGCATCGCGGCGGGCTCTTTCTTCTTACGTCGAACCACGGCGGCCGTGCGACACTGGCTGTTCAAGACCGAACCGGATACCTTCTCGGTCGACGACCTGGAGCGGGTCGGCCGCGAGGAGTGGTCGGGCGTGCGCAGCTTCCAGGCGCGCAACATCATGCGCGAGATGAAACTCGGGGACCTCGGCTTCTTCTACCACTCCAGCACGAAGCCGCCGGGGATCGCCGGGATCTGCCGCGTGGTCGCCGAGGCGCATCCCGACTCGACGCAGTTCGACAAGCGCAGCGAGTACTACGACCGCACCTCCAAACCCGCCGACCCGCGCTGGTGGTGCGTCGACGTCGAGTTCGTGCGGCGGCTGCCGCGCTACGTCCCGATCGACGAGCTCCGCGCGATCCCCGACCTCGCCTTCATGCCGCTGCTGCGCCGCGGCCAGCGCCTCTCGGTGCAGCCCGTCGCCCCGCAGGAGTGGGACCTGATTTTGAGACTTGTGGCTGACCCTTCGACAGGCTCAGGGTGACAGCAGCCGGTCGCGGCGGCGGTTAGACGGCCTGGTAGCGCTTCAAGAAGACTTCTTGCGACGCGACGCGTTCTTCGCCCGGGAGAACGGTGCGCCGCTCGTAGCCGCCGTCGGGGCGCAGGATGCGCGTTTTCACGTTGTCGGCGAGCAGCAAGTCGAGGATCTCGTCGCAGATCATGTCGCCGAGGACCGGGTCGAGCACGGGGACCACGGTCTCCACGCGCCGGTCGAGGTTGCGGCCCATCCAGTCGGCGCTCCCGATGTAGACCTCGCGCGCGCCGCCGTTGGTGAAGGCGAACATCCGTGAGTGTTCGAGGAAGCGGCCGACGATGCTGGACACGCGAATCGTCTCGCTGACGCCCGGGATCCCCGGCCGCAGCACGCACATTCCGCGCACGATGAGGTCGATCGGAACGCCGGCGCGCGCCGCGCGGTAGAGGCGCTGCACGATGCCGGCGTCGCTGATCGCGTTGAGCTTCGCCGAGATCCCGCACGGCCGGCCGGCCTGGGCGTGCTCGGTCTCGCGGTCGATCAGCTCTTCGAAACCGGTGCGCAGGCCGATCGGCGCGACCAGCAGCTGTTCGTAGCGATCCGCTTTCGAGAACCCGGTCAGCGCGTTGAACAGCTGCGTCGCGTCGCTGCCGAGATCGGCGCGGCACGTGAAGAGCGACAGGTCGGTGTACGTGCGCGCCGTCTTGTCGTTGTAGTTGCCGGTCCCGAAGTGCATGTAGCGGCGAATACCGTCCGGCTCGTTGCGCACGACCAGCGTCACCTTGGCGTGCGTCTTGAGGTTCGGCAAGCCGTACACCACGTGCACGCCCGAGCGCTCCAGCATGCGCGCCCAGTGGATGTTGTTCTCTTCGTCGAACCGCGCCTTGAGCTCGATGAGCGCGGCGACTTGCGTGCCGTTCTCCGCCGCGTCGACCAGCGCTTGGATCACCGGAGAGTTGCCCGAGGTGCGGTACAGCGTCTGTTTGATCGCGAGGACGTTCGGGTCGTTCGCGGCTTGCTGCACGAACTGGACGACCGGGTCGAACGACTCGTACGGATGATGCAGCATCAGATCGCCTTCACGGATCACCGCGAAGATGTCGGTCTGGCCGATCAGGCGCTTGGGGATCGTCGGCGTGAACGGCGGATCGTGCAGCTCCGGCTCGTCGAGGTTGACCAGCGTCCACAGGTCGGCGGTCCCCATCATCCCGTCGACCTCGTAGCAGTCGCCTGCGTCGAGCTCGAGCGCTTCGAGCACCATGCGGCGCAGCGTCTCGGGCATGTCGGGCTCGACCTCGAGCCGGACCGGCTCACCGAAGCGGCGTTTGCGCAGCTCGGACTCGATCGCGCGCAGCAGATCGTCGGCCTCGTCTTCCTGCAAGTCGAGGTCGGCGTCGCGCGTGACGCGGAAGAGATACGACGCGGTCACGCCGAGCCCGGGGAAGAGCGCCTCGAGATTGTGCGCGATGATGTCTTCGATCATCACGAACCAGCGCTGACCGCGCGGCGCGGATTCGACCGGCACGAAACGCGGCAGCGATCCCGGCACCTTCACCCGCGCGACGTAGCGGATCGGGCCGTCGGGGGTCGTCTCTTCGAGCTCCACCGCGAGCGAGATCGAGAGGTTCGAGATGTAGGGGAACGGATGGCCCTTGTCGATCGCCAGCGGCGTCAGCACGGGGAAGACGCGCTCTTCGAAGTAGCGCCGCATCGCGCGCGTCGTCTCGACGTCGAGCTGGTCGAAGCCGAGGATCCGGATCCCGTGTCCTTCGAGCGCCGGAAAAAGTTGGTTCTGAAGGCAGTCGGTCACGCGCGCCAGCGAGCGCCGCAGGTGGTGGCTGACCAGGTCGAGCTGCTCCTCCGGGGTGCGGCCGTCGTCGGAGCGCTTGTGGACCTCCGCGGCGAGCTGCTGCATCAAGCCTGCGATCCGGATCATGAAGAACTCGTCGAGGTTGGTCCCGTAGATCGCGACGAACTTCATCCGCTCCAGCAGCGGGTTGCCCTCGTCGAGCGCTTCCTCGAGGACGCGGTCGTTGAACTCCAGCCACGACGTTTCGCGATTGATGTAGAGCGAGGGATCGTCCAGGGGGAGCGGTGTTGGGGCGATGGGCGGGCGGAGCTCTGCGCCGACCTGCGAACCGGAGAGCATGGTCCCCGAGTCGTTCGGCGCGTGAGCGCGGACTTCTTCGCCCACCTCGGCGCTCACGTCGCCCTCGCGGGATCGGCGCTGCTGCTCGCGGTCGCGCTGGGACTCCCGCTCGCCGGCCTCACCGCTGACCGGCCACTCCCGCGCGGCCTCCTGCTC
>CALEOJ010000111.1 GCA_937910425.1 uncultured candidate division WPS-2 bacterium | reverse complement strand
GTCGCGTTCGGCGTCGCGGTCGGCCGCGGCGTTGCGGTCGGCCGCCGCGAGGGAGACGGTGTCGGGTGCGCGACCAGCGTCGCGACCGCCACCGGACCGCGCGTCGGCTGCGCGACCGGCGTCACCACCGGGGCCCTGTGCGACGCGGCCGTCGTCGACGTCTTGCTCGCGTTGTCCTTGTGCTGCACCGCCGAAAGAAACGCGCCGATCCCGAGGCCCGCGACGACGACGCCGATGCCGAGCGCGATCGTCGGAAGCACGCTCGAGGACGGCGGCGGGCGCCGCGACGGCGGCTGCGTCGAACGGCGACGGCGGGGCGGTTCGGACATCACGTCGATGTTCAGTAGTCACCGGGAGCCTCCCCGCCGGTCGGGGAAAGAGCCTCGTCGGTATGCTCCGGGTCGCCGTCCCGATCGACGTCTCCGCGGTCGCTCGCACCGCATCCACCGCGTTCGCGTTGGCCACGCCGTTGCGCGTCAGTGACCTCGTGACCGCCGCGGTGGTCGAAGCGCTCGGTCCGCGCGCGCCACAGGACAAGCGCGAGCGCGTCGTATGCTCGACGCTCTCAGGATTGCTCTCCGGCACCTACGTCGTCGAGGTTGACGGCCGCGTCTACACCGACCCCGACGACGTCGCGGTGTGCGCGGGAACCGCGACGCTGCGCTTCTTCCTGCGCCGCGCACTGCGAGTGGCGTGAACGAAGGCTCCGAAGGCGAGCGCCTGCCGCCGTCGATCGGCGGCTTGGTGGACTTCGCGTTCACGTCGTACGCCGGCCGCGCGCCGCTCTACCTCGGTCTCGCGCTCTTCGTCTTTCTGGTCGAAAGCGCGGTCGAGTTCGCGCTGCCGGCCGCACAGCTCGGCACGCCACGCGGCGATCTGAAACAGTACGTGCTCGAGTACGCAGCGCTGTTCGCCGACTCGTACGTCATCGCGGCCGTCGCGCTCGGCATCGGAGCGCGCCTGGCCGGCGAGCAGTGTTCGTCCCGCCACATCGCGGCCGCCGCGCTGGCGCGTTGGCTGCCGGTCCTCGCGACCGCCGTGATCGTGCAGGCCGTCATCGACGTCACCTTTCCGGTGAGCGGGCTGGGAGCGCTGCCCGACCCACCCGCGCTCGTGATCTTCACCGCCCCGGTCCTGTGGCTACTCTGGGGGATGCTCTCGCTCGCGCTGCCGATCGCGGCGCTGGCCGACGAACGGCCTGCGTTCGCGGTGTTCGCCGGGCTCACGCGCGCGATCTCGTTCTCGCTGCGCCCGGCCAACCTCCCGCGGCTCGTCGTCGTCGCGTTCATCTCGATCATCCCGAACCTACTGCTGGTGATCGTTCGCGACGCGATGCTGCAACATCATCTCGACCGCCCGATCTACTTGTCGATCGCCGTGATCGACGCGTTGACGGTCGGTCTCATCGCCGCGCTGCAGACCGTCTTCGCGATCGACTTCGCGCGCCGCGCCGCCGATCAGCGTTCGGCGTAGGTCTGGCCGCGCCGGGTCAGCACGAGTTCGGCGTACAGCGCGTTCGGCCAGGCGAAGTCCTCGCGCGTGAACGACTCGGGCCACTCGGAGTTGAACGACTCGTGCAAGCGGTGGTCACCGACGTCGGAGACGGCGATCCAGCCGAAGACTTGGTCGACCTCGCGCTCGTCGGTCGCGGTCAGCGCCTGCACGCAGAGCGCGAGCGGCCAGACGTTGCCGTGCGGCGTGTGCGGGCTGCCGATTCCCTGGGCGTACTTCCCCTTGAAGAAGTACGGGTTCCGTTCGGAGAGCGCGAAGCGTCGCGTCGCGAGGTAGAGCGAGTTCGTCTTCGGCAGATAGCCGAAGTACGGGATCGAGAGCAGCGAGGGGATATTGGCGTCGTCCATGACGTTCGCGTGGCCGCGGCCGTCGACTTCGTACGCGTAGATCCGGCCGAACGGCTGCAGCGTCAGGGTCCCGTACTGCTCGATACCGCGCTGGATCTCGACCGAGAGGCCCCACGCGTTCCGCGCCATCGCCTGGTCGTGCCACACGTCACGGGCGAGCGAGGTCAGGTCCCTCATCACGACGGAGGCGAACATGTTGTCCGGGATGTTGTAGTGGTAGCGCGCCGGGTCGTCCGAGGGCCGGAAGCCGGTCCAGACCATCCCCGTGTACTTCACCGCGCTGCCGTGCCCGTTGTTGGCGAGCTGCGGGTGCGTATAGTGCGAGCGCAGGTTGTGGTGCTGCTCGTTGCGCATCGTCGCCAGCACCTTGCGGAACGCCCGCCGGACCTCGGGGGTCAGGATGGCGCGGTCCCCGGTCTGCTTGTAGTAGGCGTAGGCAAACCAGACCGGGTAGAGCAGCGAGTCGACCTCGAACTTCCGCTCGACGACGCGATAGTGCGAGGAGAACGCGTTCGCGTAGGGGTCGAGCAGGATGTACTTCGCCTGGCGCGCCACCACGCCGCGCAGGGTCCGCCGGACGTCATGGTCGACCCGCGAGAGCCCGATATAGGGGCGCACGGTCGCGCTTGCGTCGCGCAGCCACTCGGCCTCGATGTCGCCGGTCGAGACGTAGGTCGTTCCGTCACGCTGGGCGAGCGCGTGCCGCTGAATGGTCTCGTCGAACGCGCTCTTGTAGAGCACGTCGAGCTTCGCGTTCAACGTCGGGCTGAGCGTCAGGCCATCTCCGGCACGCACGGGAACAGCGGTGGCGATGACGGACAGAGCGGCGACCACGGCGAGAAAACGGCCGAGGATGCGATTCAGCAACTCATCATCGGTATCGGCACGTTTCCGTAGTACCATAGTCCGGGAACGAAAAACAAACCAAATTGTCCGCCTCGAGGCCCCCGATGATCTTCCGCCGCGCCGTCGTCGCCGGCATGTTCGCGCTCCTGGCCGCCGTCGCGTCCGCCGCGGCCGCCCGCGCCGACCAGGCCTACGCGGTGGAAGGGCACGACGTATTCCGTGACGGGAATCGCGACGTGCGCAGCGAGACCGTCTATCACGGAGTGCAGCGGCTGACGGTCACCCACAGCGGACACGCAACGATCTATAGCGCGCGCGTCGAGTACGAGCGGACGGGCGAGGGCGGAAGGCAACATGAGCGCGCTTCGTTCAGCTCGACGCTGCTCCCCTCGGGCGAGCAGCGGGACGGTCCGGGAAACGATCCCGATTATCTGACCGTGCTGAACCAGCCGTTCGCAGTGCAGCTCGACGCGGCGACCATGCGTGATCTCGCGCACGTTCGAAGGGCCGTACCGTTCGATTTTCCCTCGCCGATGACCGGCGCGACGCTCCACGGCACCCTGCGTCGCCTCCCCGATGCCATGGTCGGCGCGAGGCGCTCGATGGGGATCGCGTTCGAGGCGAAAGGGCCGCTGCACGGCGCGCTCCCCGACCGCCCGACTTTGCAGCTCGCCGGAACGATCACGATGAAGGGGACCGCCTACTACGCCTACGGGAGCGCGTTGCTGCTCGCGCTCGACGCGACGCTGGCGATCGACGGCGCCCTGGACGACACCGAGCATCGCTCGCCGGTCTCGATCGTCTATACGCGCTCGATCCATTCGGCCGAGGGAAGGCAGGCGGCCCGGATCGTCCCGGTACCGAGCCGGACCTAGCCGGCGGTCGCCCTTGTCACCTTGAGCCTGTCGAAGGGTGCGAGGGAACACTCAAGCTATACGGAAACCGCGCAACCGGCGCTCGGATCGGTCCGGTTGAGGACCCTGATGAGTGCGCTCGCAGCACCGTTCATCGGAGACCACTACCGCGTGACCGCACCGGCGACGGTGTCGCACCCTGTTCCGGGGCCCGAGACCTTCGAATCGATCGTCGACGACTATCAGCGCCGGCTCTACGGCTTCGCGCTCCGCATGACGGGCAACCGGGAAGACGCGGAAGAGATCGTCCAGGACGCCTTCGTGCGGGCCTATCGCGCCCTGGCGAAGATGGACCCGCAGCAGCGTTCCGAGCTGCGCTTGCAGCCCTGGCTCTACACGATCACCCTGAACGTCACGCGCAATCGCCTGCGCTCGAAGCGAGCGACCAACGTCGCGCTCGACGCGCTCGCCGACCCCGACGCACTGCTCAACGAGACCCAAGAGGGCCCCGACCAGCCGCAGCACATCGTCGACCGGGCCGCCGACATGGTCCTGGTCGAGCAAGCGCTCCTCCAGCTTCCGATGCATCTGCGCGCCGCCGCGACGTTGCGGTTCATCGAGGGCCGAAGCCATCCCGAGATCGCCGAGATCCTGAACCAGCCGATCGGCACGGTGAAATCGCACGTCCACCGGGCGGTGCGCATACTTCGCCGCATCCTTGGACCCCAAGTCGGACGCATCGTCCCGAGCGATCGCCCGACCGCCGCCGAGGAAGAGGAGTGACTCCATTGCGCTGCTGCGACGTCGAACGTCTTTGGGACGAAATGCGCGAGGGCGTCCAACCGCGCCGCGAGCACGTCCTGGCCCACCTGCGGGCATGTCCGGAATGCCAGGAGATCTACCGCGAGAACGAGGGGATCGCATACTGCCTGACCTGCCTTCCGCTGGTCGATCCGCCTCAGAGTCTCGTTCCGAAGATCCTCGACCACATCAAAGCGACGGTGAAGATCGCCGCCCCGGACTCGATTGCGCGCGTCGAGTCGCCGATCGGCCGGCTCTATGTCGCCTTCCGGCATACCGGGATCACCGCCGTCGCCGTCGACCGCGGTGAGGACGAGGAGTTGGTGCTCGCCAAGCTCCAGCGCCGCCTCGGTCGCGGGCTGATCCCCTCGCAGGCCCCGCAGTGGGTCACCGAGACCGTCGCCGCATTCTTCCAGACGCATCGTCCCGATCTCGAAAAGGTCGACATCAGCGAGCTCACCCCGTTCGAACAGTCGGCGCTCCGCGCCGCGGCGACGATCCCGCCGGGCGAGGTGCGCTCGTACGGCTGGATCGCCGAGAAGCTCGGCCAGCCGACCGCGGCCCGCGCGGTCGGGCGCGCAATGGCTCGCAACCCCGTCGCCTTGCTCTACCCGTGCCACCGCGTCGTCGACGCCACCGGCGCCCTGCACCAGTACGCCTACGGCGTCGAAGTCAAGGCCAGAATCCTGGCCCTCGAGGGGTATCATTCTAAAGGCGCTCCGCCCCAGGCTGCGCGCCCCCCACGCTGACGCGCGGGGCCCCCACGTCCGACCTCGCAACAGCCGGTCCGACTGCGCACTATTCTGCTGCGCTCGGTCCATCGCCATGCAGGACTCCAGCATCCACGCTCCCGTATAGTCACCTCACGAAACGTCCGCGGATCCTTCAGACGACAGATCAGCGAAGGCTAACAGGCGGACAAGAGGAGGTGGTCATCGTTACTAGCGACAGTCCCAATCAATGTCTCACGATGATCGGAGGGCTCCGGACGTAAGTCCGGTCTCCGCAAACCGAAGAACCTTGTCCGCCGCCCCGTTCGGGGGCGGCTTTTTTTTGGGCTCGAGACTCTCTCAGAGGTCCCTTGCGTCAGCCGCAGAAAACCTGCGGTTCGTGTCCCGGAAGGTTCTGCTGACCGGTTTCGAGCCGTTCGGACCCCACCTCGTAAACCCCAGCGAACTGCTCGTGCGCAGTCTCGAAGGCCGGATCGTCGGCGGATGCGTCATCGGCGTGCGCGTGCTTCCGGTCGAAACGCGGACGCTGCAGGACCGCATCGAGACGGCGCTCCGCGAGGAGCAGCCCGAGTTCGTCATCGGCGTCGGCCTCGCTGCCGGTCGCGCGGCGCTCGGCGTCGAGCGCGTCGCAGTGAACGTGCTCGACTTCGACATTCCGGACGCAGTCGGGACGATGCGCAAGAACGACCCCGTGCAGCGCGGCGGACCGGACGGACGGCTTTCGACGTTACCGCTGAGCGAGATCGTCGCCGCCTGGGGCGAGGCCGGCGTCCCCGGCTATCTCTCGGAGAGCGCCGGCACGTATCTCTGCAATCAATGGCTATACGAGGCCCTGGCGCTGACCGCCAACGCTGCGCCGCACGTCCTGGTGGGTTTCGTCCACCTCCCCGCGCTGCCGGCGCAGGCGGTGCAGCTCGGCGCCGACCGGACACCCTCGATGACGCTCGATCTCATGCGGCGCGGCCTCGAGACGGCGATCGAAACGATTGCGCTGCTGCTCGACACCAAACCGGCGCCGCAGCGGCCGGGCGATAAACTCTGGTTCCCCCGCGGACTACGAGAAGTTGAACGATAACTACGAGCGCGACCCGCGCCTCTACGCAATCCCCGACACGCATGGCCACGCCAAGGGCGAGCACAAACCGTACGTCGAGGAACGTCCGCTTCCGCTGACCGCACGGATGCTGTTCCTGTGGTTCTACCATGCGTGCCGGCGTGGATTTCCGCGCTTCCTGATGGTCGCGGATCACATGAACTATCTGACCTTCGAAGACCCGGCCGCGGTGAACCTCGTACGTCGCGCGCTCAAGCTCGCGCAGGCCGGCGATTTGTACGGCGCCGCCGAGACCGCGAACGTCGACGTGGGACACGCGGCGGTGGTCAGCGAGGGCCTGCGCCGCGGAATGCGCTATTCGATCGGCGCCGAGGTCGACAACGACCCGCGCTCGCGTCCTGACGCGCAGAACATCGTCGACGCGATGCGGCCGGACGGCATCGTGCGCTCCGTGCACTTCATCCCGATCACGCATCCGGTGCACGGCGAGAACTGGCAATGGCCGTTCGACAATCCCGAGTTCAGCGATCTCTTCGACGTCGTCGGGACCGAGCAGACGTGGGAGCTGTACGTCACCGCGCTCGTCGATGCGATCGAACGGCTGCCGGGCCACATCGTCGGCCACTTCTTCGTTCCGGCCGTGTTCGGCCATTGGCCTGACGACGCGAAGCTCGGCGAGTACGAAGATCGCGTCCTCGCGGCCGCCGAGGCGCGCGGGATGGCGATCGAGTTCAACACGCGCTTCTTCTACCGCGACCACGACGACTCGGAGAAAGACCGCTACCTCTACGCCAACAAGCGGCTCTTGCGAAAGGCGCGGGACCGCGGCGTTGCGATCGCGATCGGTTCCGACGCGCACTCGCCGAAGGATCAGGGCGGCGCGTTCGACGTCGTGCTGCACGTGCTGGACGAACTCGAGATCAACGAGATCGTCTTCCCGATGGGCGGCGTCTTGCGCCGCGTCGCGCTGCGCGTGGTGCGAGAGCCCGAACCCGAGCCGGTCCCCGAACCTGCTCCGCCCGAGCCGCAGAAGACCGACGAGGTTGCGCCGGAACCGGCGAAGCCGGTTCGCAAGGCCCGCCCGGCCGCGAAGGCGACCCGCCCCCCGCAGACCTCTCCCGAGCGCCCGCCGGAACGGCCCGAGACCTCGAGCCCGCCCCCGGCACCGGCCCCGCAGGTCGAGGCGCAGCAACCCGCACCC
>CALEOJ010000110.1 GCA_937910425.1 uncultured candidate division WPS-2 bacterium | reverse complement strand
GGTTGCCGTACGCGATCGATACCGGCGCTCGGCGTTGCTCGGATCGATCGCGTACGGCAACCCGCTGCGACGCAGCTCGGTCGCGAGCTCGGCGTGCGTCAGCCGCAGCACCGGGCGAACGACCTCGATCCCCTCGCCGAGCGGCCGCCGCGGCGGGATCCCGGCCAATCCCGCGAGACCCGTGCCGCGGAAGAGCGCGAGGAGCACGGTCTCCGTTTGATCTTCGGCGGTGTGCGCGGTCGCCACGAACTGGGCGCCGCCTTCGCGCGCGAGCGCGGCGAGCATGGCGTAGCGTGCGTCGCGTAGCGTCGCTTCGTCGTCGCGCTCGAGGTGCGGCCGCGCGACGAGAACGCGCCGTCCCAACCGTGCGCCGACCGAGAGCACGACGCATTCGTCCTGCGCTGCGCCGGCGCGAACGCCGTGATTGACGTGCGCGAGCACGAGATCGTAGCCGTCGTCCCGGGCGAGCCGGTCGAGCAGCGACGCGAGCGCGACGGAGTCGGGTCCGCCCGAGCACGCCACGCAGACGCGCGCGCCGCTCCCAAATCGCACCGCGCTGCGGATCGCCGCGTCGAGCGCGCGTTCCGGCCGAGCACCGCGCACGCGACTACGCCCCGAACGCCGGCCTAGCCCGGCGGAATCGTCGCCGTGACGGTGTACGCACTACCGACGATGAGCGCGCCGCTCGCGTCGAATGCTTGGACCGTCATGGGGCCGGAGAACGCCGTTCCCGCGTGGGTCGCCGGCACGTTCACGACGACGCTGGCGACGACGCCGTCGAGCACGGCCGCAAAGGTCTGGTTGCTCGCCCCCGGCACGATCGTAAAGGTCGCGGTGTTGCGGGCGAGGACGTGGCCCGCGACGTCCTTGAGAGCGAACGAATACTGCATGACACCCGTCGGCGCCGGCAGCGGAACCGTGCAGGTTTCGCCCGACGGCGAGACCGCGCAATTGCCGCCGCCGGATGTCGACAGCGCGACGACCGTCGGATTGACCGGAACCTGGGCGGTGCTCGGCGCGGCGCCGTTCACCGACACGACGGTAATGGCGATCGACGCGGAGTTCGGCGAGACGAAGTGCGGCGAACGCTGCGCCGATGACGCGTTCCGCGGCACCGTGATCGTCAGCGACGCAGTCGCCACGGCCGAGACCGGTGCTACGGTCGGCGGCGGGTTCAAAACCGCTGCCGTCTCCTGCGGAGCGACGCCTGAGCCGCCGCCGCAACCGGCGGCCAAGAACAGTGAGGTCGCGACGAGCGCGCGAAGATTCATAGTGCGACTTTCGACGTTAGCGCTGACGGTTCGAAATGGTTGACGAAAATCGTGCCGACCGGGACCGCCACGCTCGTCGTGATCGTGACCGCTGCGCGAACGACGCGCCGACGCCGGAGAACGTGACCGTGCTCGGCGACGCCGAGATCTGACCGGCCGGCGGAGCGTTCCCGGTGAAGAACGAGGGCGGATTCGCACCGCCGCCTTGGCACGCGGTCAGCGGCATCGAGAAGAGAGCGCAGAGAGCCGCCCGTGCCACGTCGAAAGTCCATGGTTCCCTTAAACCCCTGGTGAGCCCGGTCGTCCGGACGTACACCGCGCAGTATATTCGACCCTTTCGCTACGAGCCCGTCGAACGCGCGATCTCGCGCTTCACGTCACGCGCTTGTATCTCTCGCCGGCGGTCCCACAGCTTCTTGCCGCGGACGAGCGCAAGCTCGATCTTCACCCGGCCGTTCTTGAAATAGAGCCGCCACGGCACGAGCGTGAGACCCTTCTCGGCGGCGCGCCCAGCGAGCCGCGCGATCTGCTCGCGATGAAGCAGCAGCTTGCGCGGCCGGTTCGGCTCGTGGTTGAAGTACGAGCCTTCTTTGTACGCCGGGATATTGAAGTTCAGCAGCCACAGTTCGCCCTCGCGCAGCCGCGCGAAGGACTCGGTGATCGACACATTGCCGAGCCGGATCGACTTGATCTCGGTACCGGTGAGCGCGACCCCCGATTCGAGCGACTCCAGCTTCTCGTACTCGTAACGCGCGCGCCGGTTGTCGAAGGAGGGCTCGGGTGCCTTCGTCGCGCGTTCCGCCTTGGCGGCGACGCGCGCCTGCTTCATCTTCGCCATCTAGCTGCGCGTCGTATCGGGAGTGCTGAAGCCGTCCTTTCCGAGTGGTCCCCGCGAGACGAACGACCCTTCGGCGCTCGCCAGCACCGCGCCGCCGGCGTCCGCCACCGTCGCGTCGAGCGCGATCACGTGGCGGCGTTTCCACTTCACCGTTCCGGTGATGACCAGCGGCTCGCCCAGCGGGACCGGCGCGCGGAAGCGCAGATCCATCGACGCCGTCATCGCGCGCTCGCCGATCGCGCCGCATGCGTGCGCCATCGCCTCGTCGAGCAGCATCATGACGACGCCGCCGTGCGCCGTCCCGCGCCACCCCTGAAAGCGCGGCGGCAGCGTGATGTGCGCCTGCACTTCGCGCTCGCCCGCGCGTTCGAAGCGCACGTGCATCCCTTCGGCGTTGTACGGCCCGCAGGCGAAGCAGCGGCCGTCGTCGATCGGGAGCGCCTCGCTCACTTCTTCTTCTTCGGCGCAGGGCTCGGCGAGCCGGACGGCCCGGGGCTCGGCGACGCCGCGGGCAGCTTGCCGTAGGCGCCGTCGTCGATCTTCTTGAGCAGCGTGCTCGCGTAGGCGGTGTCGGTCCCGGCGATGATCGAGGCCTTGAGCACGCGCCGAGCGTCGTCGGGTTTCTTCTCGTCGAGATAGATGCGCGCGAGCAGCGTGTAACCGTGCTGTCCGGACTCGCCGACGCGTCCGACGTCCGCCTGCAAGCCGCGCGTCGCGTACGAGATCGCGGCCTCGTATTGGCCGAGGTCGTGCATGAGCGAGGCGAGGTGGAAGTAGATGTCGGCGTAATCCGGGACGAGGTTCGGCACGTCGATGATCGCCGTGAGCGCGCGCTGCGGATCCTTGAGGTCGATCTGATAGATGCGCGACAGGTATTCGCGCGCGAGCACGTTCTGCGGATCGGCATTCAGCGCCGCCAGAAACTCCGTCTTCGCGCGGTTCGCGCTGCGATCGGCCTCGCGCATGATGCCGAGTCCCGTGTGCGCCGACTGCGACGCCGGATCGAGCTGCACCGCAGCGTTGAGCTCTTCGCGTGCGTCGACGTTGCGGTCGCGGCCCGCCAGCGAGGCGAACAGGTACGAGAATCCCAGCCGGACGTGGGCGATCGCGCTCTTGGGATTCTTCGCCAGGTTCTCTTCCTCGGCGTCGAGCAGCGTGTCCAAGTTGCCGGGCGTCTGCGCCGCGGTCGCGTTCAGGAACGACATCGCCAGCGTGTTGTCGGGGATGACGGCCAGCGCGTTCTCGAAGCCCTTGCGCGCGCCGGGGAAGTCGCGCGCGTAGAACGCACGCAAGCCCTGCCCGAGCGGCGCGGTGAAGCCGGTGTTGGCGTAATCGTTGCGCGCCGCAGGGGCGGTCGCGGCGGGCGCCGGCGGCGGCTTCGGGACAGGCAAAGGCGACGCCCCGAGGAGCACGGTCCCGGAGAGGGACGCGAGGACGACGGCGGCGAGAGAACGGCGCAGCACAGCGCGCCTGGGTTCCCGCCGCTCGGGCGGACTTCCGCTTGCTGGGTTCACTCCGTGAACCCTCGGCCTGAGGGCCGACACCAAAGCGGAAGGCTAGCGGCCGACGAGCAGGCGCCGGGCGAGCGCGTCGGGCAGGTGCGCCGAGACGATCTTCTCCTGCACCCGCGCGATCGGATAGTCGACGCGGTGGATCGTCACCATGCGCGCGGCCGAGTCGTACACGCCGAACGACGCGCGCGGATTGAGGTCGCGCGGCTGCCCGACGCTGCCGACGTTGATCAGGTAGCGGACGCCGTCGCACAACGGGATCTCGCCGCCCTGCTGCAAGTGCGCGTGCTCGATCGTGCCGTCGGCGCTCTGCGAATAGACTTCAGCGATGTGCGTGTGCCCGATGAAGATCAGCGGCGCGTCGGTCGCCGCGAAGGCGCGCGCCGCCGCCGCCTTGTCGAGGATGTACTCGAAGTAGTTGACCGGTGCGCCGTGGACGAGCAGGAAGTCCGGCATGCGGAACTCGTAGCCGAGCCCGTCGAGCCAGGCCAAATTCTCCGCCGTCAGGACGCGCTGCGTCCACTTCATCGCCTCGCGTGCCGCCGGGTTGAAGTACGCCAGGCCGAAGTTGTCGATCGCGGCGACGTCGTGGTTGCCGAGCACGGTCGCCGTCGCGCGCGCGCGGATCTTCTCGACGCACTCGTTCGGGTTGGGACCGTAGCCGACGATGTCCCCCAAACACAACAGCGCGTCGTCGTCGCGGAGCAAATCGAACACCACGTCGAGCGCTTCGATGTTCGAGTGGACGTCCGTGACGACCGCGTACCTCACTTGACCGCCTTCTCCCGAACGCGATCCAGCGCCTCGGCGAATCGCTCGGCGAACGTGGCCCGCTCGGCGACCGTGCCGACCGTCACCCGGACGAAGCCGTCGATCGGCGGCGCCCACGGTTTGCGGACGAAGACGCCCAACTCGAGCAGGGCGGCGACCATCGCTTCGGCCTGTGCCTTGCTGCCGATGCCGATGCAAACGAAGTTGGTCCGCGAGGGGAGCGAGGGGAGCGCGTGCGCGGCGGCGAGCGCATGGTATTGGTCACGCCCGCGTTCGACCTCCGCGATCACGCCGCGCATGAACGCGTCGTCGTCGAGCGCGGCGAGCGCACCGATCTGCGCCGTGCGGTTGACGCCGAAGTGCAGCCGCAGCTTCTGGAACGTGGCGATCACGTCGGCCGACGCCAGCGCGTACCCGACGCGCGCGCCCGCCATCCCGTACGCCTTCGAGAAGGTGCGGGTACGGATCGTCCGCGGGTCGATCGCATCGGGCGGCAGCTCGTCGCGCGTCACGAAGTCCGCATACGCTTCGTCGAGGAACAGCAAGACGTCGTCGGGGAGCGCCTCGCGCAGCGCGGCCAGCGTCGCGCGGTCCGCGAAGGAGCCGGACGGGTTGTCGGGATTCGCGATGTAGACCAGCTTCGCACCCGAACGGCGCACGGCGTCCACGATGTTCTCGGGGACGATCCCGCCGTTGTCGTTGGGCTCGGCGAACTCGGCGCGCCCGCCGTAGCCGTTCAGATGATAGAACAGCGTCGGATAGGTGCCGCGCGTCGCGACGCACGCCGCGCCGGGCGCACAGAAGCCGCGCACGATCAGTCCGATGAGATCGTCGATTCCGCTGGCGACGACGACTTCTTCGACGGCGCAGCCGTGCCGGGCGGCGAGCGCGGCACGCAGCTGCAGCGACTCCGGATCGCCGTACCACGAGGTCAGCGCGACCGCATCGCGCATCGCCGCGATCGCGCGCGGCGAGGGACCGAAGGCGCTCTCGTTCGCGCCGAGACGCAGCAACTCGCTGCGGCCGACGCGGCGCGCCAGCTCTTCGGGTGCGACGAACGGCGTCATCGCGGGGATCGAAGCGACCTGGGCGGTGGGCTGCGGGAAACGCGGGAGCGCGCTCACGGACCTGCGACCCGAATGCGGTCGACGACGTTGCGGATCCCCGACGTGTGGCGCGCCGCCGAGAGCGCCGCGGCCTTGGTCTTGGCGTCGGGGGTCGTCCCTTCGAGTGTGGCGACCCCACGCTCCACGTGCACGGTGACTCGAAGCGCGCCGACGTCCGCAACGAGCGACGCCTTGATGGCGCTCTGAACCAGCGCATCTTTCAGCACGACGGTCGCGGCACGGGTCGGCGCCGGCTCCGCACCGTCGCGAGAC
>CALEOJ010000109.1 GCA_937910425.1 uncultured candidate division WPS-2 bacterium | reverse complement strand
GGAGCCGGTGCTGCGCGAGCGCGTCGAACGCGCGGCAACGGTGATCCGCCTGGCGCCGACGTTCGTCCGCTTCGGTTCGTTCGAGATCTTCCACTACCGCAAACAGCACGCCGAGGTCCGTACCCTCGCCGACTACGTGATCGACCGCTTCTATCCGGAGTGCGGGACGGGCGACGAGCGCTACGCGCGCTTCTTCGGCGCGGTCGTCGAGCGCACGGCGGCGCTGATGGCGCAGTGGCAGGCAGTCGGCTTCGCGCACGGCGTGATGAACACCGACAACTTCTCGATCCTCGGTGTGACGCTCGACTACGGTCCGTACGGATTCGTCGAAGCGTACGAGCCGGGGCTGATCTGCAACCACAGCGACGAGTCCGGCCGCTACGCGTTCGACCGCCAGCCGACGATCGGCCTGTGGAACTGTTACGCGCTCGGAGAGGCGCTCTCGTCGCTGCTCTCGACCGACGAGATCGGCACGGCACTCGCGCGCTACCAGGACGTCTATCGCTCCACGTTCCTCGCGCTGCTGCGCACGAAGCTGGGCGTCGCCGGCGTCCGCGACGACGACGCGGGTACCGCGCTCGAGCTCTTCCGCATGCTCGAAGCGCGCCGGATCGACTGGACGAACTTCTGGCGCGCGCTGTCGAACTCGGCGGCGAGCGCACGCGCGCTGCTCGGCGAGGACGAAGCCTCGCGCGCCTGGTTCGAGCGGTACGCCGCGCTGCTCGCCGGCGATCCGCGCAACGAGGACGAACGGCGCACCGCGATGCGCGCGGTCAATCCCAAGTACGTGCTGCGCAACTGGGTCGCGCAAGAAGCGATCGCCGCGAGCGAAGCCGGCGACGACTCCGTCGTGCAGTCGCTGCTCGACGTCCTGCGCGCACCGTTCGACGAACACCCCGAACACGAAGCGTGGGCGCAGCCCGCGCCCCCGCAGTATCGCGGTCTCTCCGTCAGCTGTTCGTCGTAGGGCGCGCACGACGCGGCCCGCCTTGACGAGGACGACGGCGGCGCGGCTCGTCCGTGGACTTCGCGCGCTCGTGCGCGGCGGTGAGGTGACTAACGATGACGCGATGGGAGGAGGCCGGAGATGACGAAATGTGAGAGCTGCGGATCCGAGATGAACGGCGTGGACGATCACGCGCCGGGGGACGCGCACAGCCGGCACTGCCGCTCCTGCAGCAATCCGGACGGCACGCTGCAAGACTTCGGCGAGCGCTTCGAGCGCATGGTGCAGTGGTCGCTGCGGCGCGACGGCGTCGAGCGCGCCGAAGCCGAGCGCAAGACCCGCGCCTACATGCGATCGATGCCGCTGTGGCGCGATCACCCGGCACTGGCCGACGCGTAAGTGGGTCGCGAGGCGCGCTGCGCCGCGTCGTGGGGCGCGCGCAGCGGCGAGGTGACGGTGCATCTGGACTCGACCGAGCTGACCGTACGCGGCGCGTTTCGCGCGCGCGCACCGCTGGCATCACTGCGCGACCGGCGCGCCGACGGCGACGCGCTTCGTTTCCGCACGGGGGCCCACGAGGTCGCGCTGATCCTCGGCCCGGCCACGCCGCGCTGGGCCGCCGCGATCGCGAAGCCGCCCCCGACGCTGGCCGCCAAGCTCGGTATCGCCGCCGGGACGCGCGTCCTCACCCTCGGCACGATCGACGACGACGGCCTGGCGGCGGCGCTCGCGACCGGGACGAGCTCGCGCGCATCGCTTCCAGCCACGGGACGCTGCTTGAGCGGCGCGTCCCGCTGTGGGTCGTCTACACCATTCGTCGTGAGCGTGGTCAGGCCGCATCGTGCTGCCTGCCCCGAGCGATGCCCGGTGCACTCATGGGCGGCGACTCCGCCCGCAGGAGAATGACCTGAGCTGCATTCACGTCCGCGTCGGCCTCATGGCCGCAGCGAACGCAGGCAAAGAACGGCCCCTCCCGGCTTTCCTTGCAGACATGCCCGCACGCGGCACACGTCTGCGAACTGTATCTGGCGTCGACCTCGATCACCGTGCGAGTAGCGTACGCTGCTTTTTCGCGGATCAAACTCGCCAGCATCCCGAACCCGGCGTCCAGCAGCGCCCGATTCAATCCCGCCTTCGCCCGCACCCCAACGCCGGGCTGCTCCGGCGTCCCCTTCGCGCTTCGCGTCATCGAACGCAGCGGGAGCACTTCCAGCGCGATTCGGTCGAACCGCTGCACGATCATCCGGCTCACCTTGTGCAGCCAGTCGCGGCGCGCGTTCGCCTCGCGCTCTTTGGCTCGAGCGAGTCGACGCACCGCAGCGATGCGAGCAGGGTCCTCCGCGTTGAGCGGTCTACCGATCGCGTCCTTGACGGTGACCGCCTCGAGGGCGCGCTGGTGCCGTTCGACCACCGCCTTGCGGCGCGAACCGGGCCGCAGGTTCTCTATCGTCGTGCCATCGGAGAGCGCGGCCAGGACCCGGATGCCGCGGTCGACCCCGACGCTGGACCCGCTGGCCGGCAAGGGCGAAGGCAGCCGATGCCCCTCGAAGACCGCATACCAGCGGCCATTCTTTGTCACCAGAAAGACGCGTCCGAACTCCGGTACAATCCGCCCCTTCCGCAGCCGCACACTGCCGACACCCGGCACCTTGACGCGCATGTGTGCCGGGTCGAGCTTGAGCGCGCGGTCGCCGTGCGGATACTCCAACTGGTTCCAGCGGCTAGCGGGCTTGAAGCGCGGATATCCCGGTGTCTCGCCGCGTTTGAGCCGCCGGAAGAACGCGGCGACGGACAGATCCAAGCGGTGCAGGACCGCGTCCTGGCACTCGCGATAGACGGCGGCGAACCGCGGCTCGGCTTCGCGCAATTCGGTGATCTGCGTGTACTGTTCGCGGCTCGGCATCGAGACGCGGCGCGTCGTCCAGGCGTCACGGCGCTGCTGGAGCAATGCGTTGTAGAGCTCGCGAGTACCGCGCAGCATGGTGACCAGCGCGCGTTCTTGCGCGCAGGTTGGGTAGAGCCGGACTTTGTGCAGCCACCGGAGCTGTCCATCGAAGCGCGATGCCATGTGGTCATTCTCCCACGGTGCTGTGCCAGCATCATGGCATCACCGGGCACCAACGCTCACCGCAATTTTTTTGGACGGCCCCGACGAGCCACGCGCCGCATTACACTCCGCGACTGCTCGGCCCCGTGCCTGATCGTCGAATCGCACGTGGACCCGCGGTCGAAGAACCGTCGCCGTCCAGGCGCCTTGAGCTATCGCTCATCAGGGTAAGGGCGCGCCGCTCGGCGAGACCGCGGTGCGGGCGATGCTGCGCGAACGGGGACTGATCGACGTGAAGGTGGCCTCCGTCTCGGCGACGCAGTTCGCGCGCAGGCAGCCCGCTAAAACCGCGGCGCGCCGAGGACGCCGGACGGCCCCTCGGGAACCCCGGGTCCGGTGGAACGGCAGCACGGAGAGGTTCGACTCTTGATCCGCGGGATCGCGAAAGGCGTCGCAAGCACCGAGATCGCGGAGCTGCTGGCTCCCTACGGCGGCGACCCCGAGCGCATCGCGCTCCCGCGCGATCGCCGGACGCGGCGGCGCAAGGGCATCGCCTACGTGTTCGTCCCCAGCCCGCATGCGGCGCGCGCCGCGATCGACGCGCTGAACAACGCGACGCTGCAGGAGAAGCAGATCACGCTCGAGCTGGCCGACGAGCGGCCGCCCAAGAAACCGCGCCGCTTCAACGGCCCGCCCCGGCGCTTCTAGGCGGCAGCCCCTACTGGAGGTACTTCTCGACCGTCTCGGCGCTGCGCTCGTGCGCGACGGTCGGGTCCTGTCCGAACTCTGCACGCGCGCGCCGCTGCCGCAGGAGGTCCCACAGGCGGTCGAGCTGGACGTTGATGTCGCCGAGGCGCCGGCGCTCGTCAGGCGTCACCGTGCCGCCTTTTTCGAGCAGGGTATGCTCCTCGGCGACGAGGCCTTCGATCTGCTGGTGCAGCTCCTGGTCGTTCACGTGCGAACTCTTCCCATTCCGGTGACCGAACACCCACGGCGGGGCAGGGGACCGTCCCCGATTCCTACGAAGGTACGCGAGTTTTGGCAGGCCGTTGCCTACACTGACTGAAGGGAGGCGGCCTACTCGAGGCGGGATCGGCCGTCTCCGCAGTTCGAGGAGAAAGAGTGGCTCACGCAGAGGCGTACAAAGACCCCGGGACGCCGGACGAACAAAGCCGGCGCACGTTCATGGCGAACGCCGTCATCGCGCTGGGCGGCGTGATCGGGATCGGTCTTACGATCCCGCTGATCGTCTCGCTGCTGCCGGCGTCCGAGGCGACGACCGATCAATGGTCGGGGCTGACGCCCGAAGAGGCCGCCGCGTTCAAGAAGGCGACGGACAAGATGCCCGTCAAGGTCACCTTCAACGTCCACGAGACGAACGGGTATTTCGGCGCGAGCGATACCGCGCAGTTCGTGTGGGCCGTCCGCGCCACCGAAGACCAGGTGAAGAAAGAACGGCCCGAGCTGTTCGACGGCGCGGACAAGGTGCCGTACCCGGTCATCAGCATGGGCTTCGTCGTGTTCAGCCCGATCTGCCCGCACCTCGGCTGCAAGTACAGCTGGAACACGGCGCAGAACAAGTTCCTGTGCCCGTGCCACGGCTCGATCTTCAGCGAGTTCGGCAAGCACGAGGCCGGTCCGGCGCTGCGCGGGCTCGACCCGCTGCCGCTGCGCGAGTACCAAGGCAAAGTGCAGATCACGTGGATCGAGTACCAGGACAACAACCCGCACTTGATCGTCCAGAAGGTCGGATAAGCACCCATGCTGACCTGGCTCGACCAGCGCACCGGAGCGATGACCGCGCTGAAGGACTTCCTCACCGAGGACGTTCCCGGCGGCGCTTCTTACTGGTATGCGTTCGGCAGCGCGACCGTCTTCGCGATGATGGTCCAGATCGTAACGGGGATCTTCCTCTGCTTCTACTACGCGCCGTCGACCGCGACCGCGTTTGAGTCGACGAAGTTTCTGATCGACAAAGTTCCGGCCGGTCACCTCGTGCTCTCGCTGCACTACTGGGGCGCGTCGGCGATGATCGCGTTCATGGCGATGCACTTGCTGCAGGCGCTGCTCTGGGGTGCCTACAAGAAGCCGCGCGAGCTGCAGTGGGTCGTCGGCGTGACGCTGTTCATCATCACGCTCGTCCTCGGGCTCACCGGCTACCTGCTGCCGTGGGACCTCAACGCGCTGCTCGCGTCACGCGTGGCGATCAACGTCGCCGGCAACGCGCCGATCCTCGGGCCCGCGCTGCTCAACTTCCTGCAAGACGGCAGCGGCATCAACACGCTCACCATCAACCGCTTCTTCGGGATCCACGTGTGGCTGATGCCGGCGCTGCTGGTCGGCCTGGTCGCGATGCACCTCGCGATCTTCCGGTGGAACGGACCGGCCGGGCCGCCGGTCGACGAGGCGCCGAAGCTCAAGCCTGGGCGGTTCTGGCCGGATCAGCTGTTCATGGACACCGTGCTCTCGTTCGCGATGTTCGTGATCATCTTCGCGCTGTCGGTGTTCTCACCGGCCCCGCTCGACGACAAGGCCGATCTAAACAACGCGATGTTCGTGCCGTATCCCGCCTGGTATTTCCTCGCCCTCTACGCGGCGCTCGATGTCGTCGGCAACTTCCCGCCCGCGATCGTGCAGCTCGCGAGCCTGTTCGCGACGATCGTCGGTCCGACGCTCCTGATCTTGCTGCTCTTCGCGCTCCCGTTCATCGACAAGAACCCCTCGCGGCGCCCGTCGCGGCGGCCGTGGGTCCTCGCCATCACCGCGCTCGTGATGGTGGGCGCGATCGGGCTGAGCTTCATCGGCCAGCGTAACGTCGTCGAAGGGCAGCTGGCACACCACCTCATCGGACCGAACGCGCCGGTCGCCGCGGCCGCGAAGAGCAACGGCACGCTCGAGACCGGTCCCGCCGGGACCGCGGGCAACACCAGCAGCAGCGCGACGCAAGGCGGCACGACACCGGTGACCGCCGGCGCCGGTGCGACGGTCTACACGGCCAACTGCGCCGGCTGCCACGGCGCGGCCGGCACCGGGCTGGCCGGACAGTTCCCGCCGCTTGCGGGCAACGCGTTCGTGACCGGCGACAAGAACAAGGTGATCGGCGTCGTCCTGAACGGGTTGAACACCAAGATCGAGGTGAACGGGGCGTCGTACAACGCGCCGATGCCGGCCTGGAAGGGGCAGCTCAGCAACAAGCAGACCGCCGACGTGATCACCTACCTGCGCAACGCCTGGGGCAATAAGGGCACGACCGTCACCGAAGCCGACGTCAGCAGCTACAAACCGTAGCGTTCCGGTGCCGAGCGTCAGTGCGGCAGGATCGGTACGCGAACGCTCTGCTTCTGCGTGCGTACCGTTATCCAGCGCGGCGGCGCCGCGCTGGTCAGGCTCTTCGGCGCCGCGGTCACCCACGTCAAGCGCGCAATGCACATGACGCCGAGCGTGCCGGGCCGCCGAAACTGGTTCAGGTTGAAGAACGGCGGAAAGATGTTGCCGAGAACCTGATCGAAACGCGCGGCCTGGCAGGCGTCCTTCACGAGCGCCTGACCGGTG
The DNA here is from genome assembly GCA_937910425.1 of uncultured candidate division WPS-2 bacterium. GTDB lineage: Bacteria > Vulcanimicrobiota > Vulcanimicrobiia > Vulcanimicrobiales > Vulcanimicrobiaceae > Vulcanimicrobium. The sequence continues at coordinate 3,388 of CALEOJ010000109.1, read as the reverse complement.
ATCGTGTAGCCGGTCGCGGTGCGGACGGCTCTGAGGTAGCGCGCATCGATCGCCGGCGTCCCAGGCGGCATCGGCATGGTCCGCATCGCCCCGCCGCCGGAGGCCGGTGCCATCGGCGCCATCGTCATCACCATCGGCGGCGTCGTCGTCTGCGCGAACGCGCCGGCCGCGACGGTCAGAAAGGCGATCGCGCCTGCAAGCGCGGTAACAACACGTAGCATCGAGTCTCTCCCGTCAGAGGATTTGCCGGTGCCGAATGGCGCCGTGCTGATTCGACGGGGGACAACGGGCTCCTCAGTCGTGCGGGCAGGGGGGACCGGCGACGCGGATCAGCGCCGCACGAGGATGCAACGCCGACGGCGCCTCCATGACGATCTCCGCGCTGCGCCGCAGCGATCGGGCCAGCTCGGTGAGCCGCTCCGCGTCTTGAGGCCGGGTGACCACCCAGGCGCCGCCGTTCGCGCAGATGGTCGCGACGAAGCCGGCATTGTTCTTGATGTCGCGCACCGGTGGGAGCGTGTAGAAGATCAAGCCGTTCCCGCCGCTCACGCCGCCGATCGCGATCACGTCGCCCGGCTTGCGATTCGCGTCGATCGTGCGAGCGATCGGCGGGATCGGCTTGAGCGGCTCAGCCGCCGGTTCGGCGACCAGCGCGATGAAGAGCACGAGCGCGCCGCTGGTGAGCGCGAGCACGTAGGGCGACCAGGGCGCGGTTCGCCGGCGCGCGATTGCGACGACCGTCAGCACCGAGCCCACCAGCATCGCGATGCCGAGGAACAGCAGCTGATGGTTCAGCACCGCGAGATCGACATCGAGGCGATTGCTGCGCGAGAACGCACCGATCGCGAATGCAACGCAGCCGACGAAGACCGGGATCGTCGCCGCGGAGATCACCGCGGCGCGGCGGTCCGCGCCGTTGCGCATGCGCTCGAACCACAGCGCGACCAGGATCGCCAGCGCCGGCAAGATCATCGCGACGTAGTTCGGCAGTTTCGTGCTGGCGAAGGTGAAGAACGCGAACGGCACGATCGTCCACACCAGCGCGAGCCGCGCGAACCCGCCCTCGGGGCGGCGCGCGTCGCGGAGCGCCGCTGAAGCGGCGACCGGGACGAACGCGATCCACGGGAAGAACCCGAGGATCACGACCGGGAGGTAGTACCACACCGGCCCGGTCTGATTCTCGATCACGCCGGTGTACCGGCCGAACGTGTAGTGCCCGATCAGCTCCGCGATCGCGCCCGGACCGACGCGCAGGCCGAGCGCGACGAACCACGGCAGGGTCACGCCGACGAACACCGCCAGCGCGAGCAGGATCGCTCCGAACCGCGGCGCGGCGATCCGGCCGGCACGACGCTCCCACAGCAGCCACGCGCCGACGACCAGCGCGGTGATCACCGGCGCGACCGGGCCTTTTGCGAGCGTCCCGACCGCCAGCGCGAACGCGCCGCAGACGAACGCGGTGTCGCGCCGGCGCGGGCTCCCGGACGGTTCGAATGCGCGGTACCACCACAGCACCGCGGCCGCGATCGAGAAGTCGAGCAGCGCGTCCATGATTGCGAGCCGTCCGACGATCGCCTGCATCAGGCTCGTCGAGAGCACGATCGCGGCGATCATCCCCGCGCGCTCGCCGGCGATCCGTGCCGTCGCGTAGCCGACCGCGCCGCCCATCGCGATCGTCGCGAGCGCCGACGGGAGCCGCAGCGCGAACGTGCCGGCGCCGAACAGCTTGGCGAAGAACGCTGCAATCCAGAAGTAGAGCGGCGGCTGCACGAACCAGGGCTGCCCGTTGAGATGCATCACGACCCAGTCGCGCGTGAGCAAGATCTCGCGTGCAACCTCACCGTAGGCGGTCTCGCTGTTGTCCCAGAGCGTGCCGATGCCGAGCCCCGGCAGGGTGACAAGCGCGGCGAAGAGCGCGCCGAGTAGCGCCGCGCGCGCGGGGACGGATCGCATCTGCTGGAAGATAAGGCTTGTGTATCCCGTCGCCCTCTCGGTTCGTGGCCGGCGCGCCCTCGTCGTGGGCGGCGGCGCGGTCGCCGAGCGCAAGGTTCGAGGCCTCCTCGACGCACACGCCGAGATCGTCGTCGTCGCGCCGTCGCTGACTCCGGGCCTCGCCGCGTTCGCCGCAGCCGGGACGATCCGCTGGGAGGCGCGCGGGTACACCCCGGGCGACCTGGCCGGCGTGTGGCTCGCGTTCGCGGCGACCGGCGACGAGGGAACCAACGCAGCGGTCGTCACCGACGCGCGCGCAGCGGGGATCCTGGTCAACGACGCCTCAGACGCCGAGCGCGGCGATTTCGCCACGCCCGCGGTCCACCGGGCCGGACCGTTGACGGTCACCGTCGATTCCGGCGGCCTCTCGCCCTCGTTCACCAAGCGCGTCCGGGACGAGCTCGCGCTGCAGTTCGACGCACGCTATGGGCGCGCCGCCGCGACGCTCGGCGCGCTGCGCGAGCGCGTCCTGATCGTCGTCCCGCGCGAACAGCGCGCGGCGGTGATGCAGCACTTCGCCGCGCGCGACATCGAGGATCTCGCGGCGATGCTACCCGGCGCGGTCGAGCACGAGGTGGAGCGCGCGGCGGAGACGCTGGCCGGTGTCGTCCCCCGCGCCGACACGCCGCTGGTCTGCGCGACGCGCGCCAGCCGCCTCGCGATGACCCAGAGCCGGACCGTGATGGCCGTGCTCGCCCGAGCCGGCCTCGCCTCGACGGTGCTCGAGGTAACGACTCGCGGCGATACCGTACAGGACCGCTCGATCGCGGCGATCGGAACCGACAACGTCTTCGTCAAGGAGCTGGAGCTGGCGCTGCGCGAGCGCCGCGCCGACTACGCGGTCCACTCGTGCAAGGATCTTCCGAGCACGCTCGCGAGCGATATGACGCTGGCGGCGGTCACCGCCCGCGAGGATCCCCGCGACGCGTTCTGCTCGGAGCAGTATCCGACGGTGGCCGACCTGCCGCCGGGCGCGCGGGTCGGCACCTCGTCGCCCCGGCGGCGCGCGCAGCTGCGCGCGCTGCGTGGGGATCTCGTGTACGACGACGTGCGCGGCAACGTGGACACGCGCCTGCGCAAGCTGCGCGATGGGCAGTACGACGCGATCGTGCTGGCCTGCGCCGGGATGAACCGCCTCGGCCTGCGGGCTGCGCACACCGTCCCGTTCCCGGTCGACGTCGTGACGCCGGCGGTCGGCCAAGGCGCACTCGGGATCGAGACGCGCGTGGGCGACCCGCTCGCTCCCCGGTTGGACGCGTTGCTGGGGGACGGCCCGAGCTCGATCGCCGTCCGTGCCGAACGGGCGTTCCTGCGGACGCTGCGCGGCGGCTGCCAGGCGCCGATCGGATGCCACGCGACCTGGAGCGCCGGGCACTTCCGGCTGGTCGGGGCGATC
>CALEOJ010000108.1 GCA_937910425.1 uncultured candidate division WPS-2 bacterium | reverse complement strand
GGCGGGCCGCCGCCGAAGGCGGACGCGATCGACGCAGTGTCGACGATCGAACGGATCGAACAGCTTCGCGACCGGATTTCGTGAGCGCAGTCGATGCCACACGCGCTCATTCTCCTGCCGACCTACGATCATCAGGACACGTTGTACGCCTCGATCGCTGCCGTGCTCGCCCAGACCGTCACCGATTGGCAGCTCGTCATCATCCTGGACGGGTCACCGCCGAAATCACACGCGATCGCTCACGCGTTCGCCTCGTTCGATCCCCGCATCACGGTCTGGCCGAAGCCGAAAGGTCCGCGTCTCGGGGAGGCATACCGGGACGAAGTCATCCGCGAGCATTCGGCGCGTTTCGTGTTTCAGATCAACGACGACGATCTCTGGCTTCCGAATCACGTGGAGATACTTTCCGAACTTCTCGAGACGGCCGATTTCGTTCACGGTCCGGTGGTCAGGATCTATCCCGCGCCGCATCCGTGCGAACGTCCCGCGTCGGCCATCGGTGTCTTCACGTCCTCCGAGGTACGCCGGGCGGTCCAAGAGGGCCGGGGCAATGTCGCGGGACCGACCCAATCCGCGTACCGCCGTAGTAGCTATCTCGACCTGGCGGAAGGCTGGACGACGACGCCTGAGGTGTGGAGTGCGACCGACATGTTCATGATCTCCAAGTTCCTCTCGCATCGGCATCTCCGTGTCGCGAGCTTGACACGTCCGACCTCGCTCACGCTGCACGCGCACTACCGGCGCGGGTGGTCCCCCGAGCAACGAGCTGCGGAGCTCTTGACGTTTCAGGAACTCTTGACGAAGCCCCATCCCGAACTCGAGCTTGCTCGTACGCTGACGTTCGAGCGAGACTTTGCCGGCTGGTGCCTCGACTGGCTCCGTCCCGCACCCGAACTGGGAGTGGACGACCTCTTGCGGTGCGCCGGCCTGAGGCCGATCGTGGTCGAGACGATCGAGCTCGAAGACGTGAACGCGCTCCGCCCCGGCCGCGCCACGGTCGGTGCCGCCGGATTTGAGTACGAAGCACTCGCAGAGATCGCGATGACTCCTCCGCAGCGCGAGCAGCTCGGAGACCTTCTGACCGCGTGGCGACGCAACTGGAACTCCTGACCCCTTACATGCGAAGCAACGCCGGGAACGATGCAGGTGCTAAGAGTGCGTCGTCGTGCGGGTGTGGGCGCCACCTATCGGTACGGAGGGTACCACCAGGCGCCAAATAGGCGGCAAATAGGCGGCAAAATAGGCGGCACGTCGCTTCGGGGGCATCGCGGCGACGGTGGCAGTTGCGGATTCCCTGACCCTCGACATCGGATTTGCGCACCCTTGGTAGCGCTCATCGTCGTTGCGCTCAACGACGGCTTCGTGAACAGGGAGATCTACGTCCGCCGGAGATTGGACGTCGCGCGTTCGATCGTCGCCTTGGGTGTCATGCACCCGAAGATAGCGACTCGTAGGGCTTAAGCGGAAGTGCGACGAAGCGAGCGCCTTCAGGTTGGACGGGTCGGGACGATGAGAGATCTCTTCATCAGCTACACCCACACGGATAATTTAACGCTCTCCGAATCTCAGCGTGGGTGGGTCGCAAAATTTCACAGGGCCATAGAGGTCCGCCTCACGCAGTTGCTCGGCCGCGCCAGCAGCGTCTTTTACGACGAGACCGTGATGACCGGGACATCCGCGCTGACGCCGACGATCAAAAAGGAGGTCGGCGCATCGAAGATTCTCGTGTCGATCCTCTCACCGGGCTATCTCAAATCCGAGTGGTGCAACACCGAGCTCGAGCTGTTCGCCGAGGCCGCATCACACCAAGGTGGCCTCTTCGTCGACACGCAGTCGCGAATCGTCAAGGCCATCAAGCTGCCTGTGGACCGCGATCTCCAAAAGCAGGCAAAGGTCGATCTTTCGGATGTCCTCGGCTACGAATTCTATCGGCAGGACCCGGGCGGCGGGCCGCTCGAGTTCGACATCGACGCCGACAGTGCGAGCCGGCTCGAGTTCACCAAACGCGTCAACACGCTCGCCTACCATGCGTGCGAGATCCTCAAGAAACTCGGCGACGAAGGCGCTGCACGCGACGTCGTCGCACCGAATAGCGGCAAGGTCGTCTACCTCGCGGAGACCAGCGCCGATCTCGCCGACGTTTCGGCCAGACTGCGGAGGACTCTCGCGCAGTACGGACATGACGTGCTGCCCGTATCGGCATATCCCTACGGCCGCGCTTATGAGGAACTCGCGAAGACCGATCTGGCGAAGGCCGACGTCTGCGTTCACATGATCGGCAGCTCGTACGGACCGGAACGGGAGCAGCGCTCGATCCTCGAGCTTCAATACGATCTGGCGGGCGAGGAGATGCAACGACGGCCGCACCTCGCCCGCCTCGTGTGGTCGGCTCCGAACGTCGTTCCCGACGAAGAACGTCAGGCCGCATTCGTCAGACGGTTGAGCGACGAGGCGGCCCTCATGGTGACGCCGTTCGAGAAACTCAAGGTCGCCGTTCTGAGTGCCTTGCAACCGGCCGAGGTCGAGGTCGCCCGCGCTCCAGATCAGCCCGCAACGTCGTCACCGACGATTTACTTGGTCTGGGACGCGTCGGATTCCGAAAACGTCAAAGCGCTAGACAACTGGCTCTACGAACAGAACTACGAGTTGTTGTATCCGATCTTCGCCGGCAAAGAGGCGGATATCCGCCAGCACGACGAGCGCTGCCTCGTCGAGTGCGACGCAGTTTTGCTGTATTGGGGAGCCGCCCCCGCGTACTGGCTACCACAGCGCGTCATGGACTTGCAGAAGGCATTCGCGTACGGTCGTGCAGCCCCGTTTCGGGCCCGTGGCGTCGTCGTCGTTCCCGAGCGGAGCACCGACAAAGACCGTTTCCGCAACAAGTCCGTCATCAAGATGGAGATGTACGACGGCTTCGATCCTTCCGCATTCACGCCGTTTCTGAGCGCGATCGCGCGCGCGCAAGACACCGCCGTATGATCGGCGCCCCGATCGCCGAGAATCCTTTTCCCGGGCTGCGGCCGTTCGAAGCCGACGAGGGCCATCTCTTTTTCGGACGCGAACAGCAGATCGACGAGCTGTTAGGGCGTCTGCGTCTGCGTCGCTTCGTCGCCGTGGTAGGCACGTCGGGGAGCGGCAAATCGTCGCTCGTGCGTGCCGGACTGTTCCCCGCGCTACGCGTCGGCGCGATGTCGGGGGCGGGATCGCGCTGGCGAATCGTCACGATGATGCCGGGGAACGAGCCGCTGGCCGCGCTCGCGCGCGAGCTCGACCGCGAAGGCGTGCTCGGCCACGAGGGGGATGCTCAGCTTCGCATCGACCTGGCTCACGCAGTGCTCGACCGAGGTGGGCTCGGACTCGTCGAGATCGCACAGCAAGCGGCGTTGCACGCGGACGAGAATCTCCTCGTCGTCGTCGATCAGTTCGAGGAGCTCTTCCGCTATTCGCAGCTCGACGTCGATGCCGCCGCTGCGTTCGTGAAGCTGCTGCTCGCGGCGAGCGAATATCCCGGCGTACCGCTCTACGTCGCACTCACCATGCGTTCCGACTTCCTGGGTGACTGCGCACAGTTCGCAGACCTGCCGGAACGAATCAACGACGGGCTCTTTCTGATCCCACGAATGAACCGGGCTCAGCTCGAACGAGCCATCGTCGGCCCCGTTCGCGTCGCCGAGCAGATGATCGCGCCGAGGCTCGTGAACCAGCTTCTGAACGACGTCGGCGACGACCCCGATCAGCTTCCGGTGTTGCAACACGCCTTGATGCGTACCTGGGACATCTGGAAAGCCGATCATGCCCGCAACGAACCCCTTGACATCCCGCACTATGAGAAGACCGGCGGACTGAAAAGGGCGCTCGACCTTCACGCCGAGAGCATCTACGGCGAGTTGCCGCCGCAGATCCGGGAGGTTGCCCGGCGCCTTTTCTGCGCGATCACCGAGCTCGGCAGCGACAACCGGGGAATACGGCGCCCGGTCGAGCTCGCCACCGCCCGAGCGATCACGCGGGACCCGGACGACGAGCTGAGATGGGTCATCGAGGCGTTCCGCGCCCCCGGCCGTTCGCTCCTCAAGCCGCGCTTCGGAGACGAACTGAGCGATCACAGCGTGGTCGACATCTCACACGAGAGCCTGATGCGCGTGTGGACTCGCCTCGAGGAATGGCTCAGGGACGAAGGCGCGTCTGCGCTGACGTATCGCCGGCTCGCGCAGGATGCGCTGCTCCATGCGGAAGGCCAAGCCGCACTGTGGACCGATCCCGGGCTCGCGATCGCCGAACAGTGGCGAGCGGCGGCGCAGCCGAACGCCGAATGGGCAGAGCGCTACGTGAAGGGCGCCTTTTCGCAGGCGATGGCGTTCCTCGACGACGGGATCGCCAAGCGCGAACAAGAGCGCGAACGAGAGCAGCGCCGCAAGAACGCTGAGGAAGCCGCGGAACGCGAGCATCTCGAGAATCTGGCGGTGGTGGAACGGATGCGCGCCGACGCCGCCCGAGCCGTTTCTCGGCGTACGCGGATTGCGGCGCTCGCCATGTTCGCAGTCGCGGTCGTGGCCCTCGTGCTGGGCGGACTTTCGTGGCGGCTGCGGTTGGATGCCGATGCGGCACTACGCCAGAGCCAAAAAGCCGAGGAAGGGACGCTGCTTGCCAACCAGCGGATGCGGGCGGCCAATGAGCAGCGCGTGCTGGCCGAAACAAAGACGCTGGACACCGAAAAGGCGCAGCGCAAGGCCGCTCAGCGCGCGTTGGGCGAGATTAGGAACGAACACAAGGCGACGATCTCCGCGCTCGACGAAGCGCAGCGCGCGCTGCGCGAGACCGAGCGGCAACGGCGTCTCGCGCAATACCAGCAGGACCGCACGGAGAAAGCCGTCATCGTCGCGACCCGCACGGCGAACGACGTCGTCTCCGACGTCGCGCAACGGTTCCGCGATCGCGGCGTCCCGGTCGATGTGACGCGCCAGATCCTCAGCCGAACCCAAGCGCTGCAGCGTCAGCTCATGAGCGGCGGCTTCGCGACGCCGGAATTGCGCGAAAGCGAGCACGGCGCACTGGTCGAGATCGCGACGACGCTTCTCGAGCAGGGCGATACGAAATCGGCGCTCGACGCAGCGACGCGTTCCCGCGCGATCATGGAGGGCCTGGTCGCGACCAATCCGCGCAATAACACGTTGCAGAGCGAATTGGCGGCATCCGAAAGGAAAGCCGGCGACGTCTTTGCCGCTCGCGGAAGCCTCCCCCAGGCTCGCGCGTCGCACCGCGCGGCGCTGGCGATCGCTGCCCGCATCGCGCGCGCCGAACCCCGTAACGCCGGCTGGCAGCACGACTTGGCGGAGTCGCACGAGAAGCTCGGTGACATCCTGTACCGGGAAGGCAGCTCCCGTGATGCGCTTAGCGAGTACCGCGCGGGACTTGCGATAAGGGTACGGCTGGCGACGGCCTCTGTCCAAACGCCGGCGTGGGAACACGATCTTGCGGCATCGTACGGAAAGGTCGGCGACGCATTTGCCGATCGCGGCGATGCGCGCGACGCGCTGCACTACTACCTCGAGGACTTCGCGATTGCGAAGCGCCTCGCGGATGCCGACCCGAACAATGCGCGACGGCAAAGCGATCTCGCCGTGTCGTATCGTAACGTCGGCGACGCGCTCTATGCGAAGAACGATCTCTCCAAGGCATCGGAAAACTACCGCAACGCTCTCTCGATCGCGGAAGGCCTGGGGAGAAAGGACCCGGGCAACGCGGCGTGGCAGAGCGATCTTTCGGTGTCGCAGAGCAAGATCGGGTACGTCCTGTTCTACCAGGGGCACCTTTCCGAATCACTCAAGTATCTCCGGGACAGCCTTGCGATCAGCGTTCGGCTCGCCAAGATCGACGCCAACAACGCGACCTGGCAGCGCGACCTTTCCACGGCGTACTTCAACGTCGGTTACGTCCTGGTCACGCAAAACAACTACGCGGAGGCACTTAACGTCTATCGCGAGCGCTTCACCATCACCGGGAGCCTCGTGCACACCGACCCGACGAATCAAAGCTGGCGGGCCGAGCTGGTTCGATCCGGCAACAGCGTCGCCGACGTGCTCGAGTTGCGCGGCGATCCCGCTGCGGCGCAGAAGCTCTACACCAGCGGCTTGGACATTGCGAAGGGCGTCGCACAGACGGACCCCGAGAACGTTCGTTGGCAGCAGCTTCTGTCGACGTCCTATGTCAACGTCGGCTACGTGCTTCTTTCACGGGGCGACGAACGAAATGCGTTGAACCTCTATCGGGCCGGGATCGCGATCCGGAAGCAGCTCGCCGACAGCGATCCCGGGAACGCTACGCTGCAGAGCGACCTCGCAAGCTTCTACGGCGAGTTCTCCTACGCGCTCTTCTCCCACGGGAAGATGTCGGATGCTCTGCGCTTCTATCGCGACGACCTGGCGATCAGAGAGAGGGTCGCCATGACCGACACCGGCAATGCGACCTTACAACGAAACCTCTCCGGCGCGTACAGTGGCCTCGGGAACATGCTCTCCGAACAGGGCAACCCGCGTGACGGTCTCGCGTACGTCCGCAAGGCTCTCGTGATCGACAAGCGGCTCGCCGACAGCGACGTCACCAACCTTAGTTCCCAACACCAGCTTTCCGAATCGTATTCGAACGTTGCCGCAACGCTCAAAGCTCAGGACGATTACGACCTTGCATTGGAACAGTATCGGGAGGCCATGACCGTCGGGGAGCGGGCTGTCGCTTCCGATCCCTTGAACGCGACCTGGCAGGACGATCTGGACTCCGTTTACATCGGTGCGGGTGACGTGATGGCCCTTCAGAAGAAGTGGGCCGACGCTCTAAAACTCTATAGCGACAGCCTCGCCATCAAGAAACGGCTTGCCGAGGCCGATCCCGGGAATGCGCGTTGGCAGCAGGCTCTGGCGGTCGGCTACAACCGCCTCGGGAACCTGTTCTATGCCCAGAGCAAGACGAAGGACGCGCTGAGCTATTACCGCGAGGCTGTCGCGATCAACTCGCGGCTCGCCGAGAGCGACCCGACCAACGCGACATTGCAGCGCGATCTGTTCATTGCTCTCAACAACATCGGCGATGCCGGAGACGACCCCCGCAACAATTATACGCGCGCACTAACGATCGCACGCGCGCTGAACGCGCAGGGGAAGCTTCTCCCGAAAGACCAGCCCATGGTGAAGGAGCTTGAAAAGAAGCTGGCCGACCTGCCGAACTGACCCAGTTCGTGGTCCTCCGCTTTCGTGCTGAAAAAAGAACCCGCGCTCCCTTGAGGGGTACTCCCAGGGACCTGCCGGGACCCATTTAGACGGGCTCGAATCCCGTTCGGACTGCCGGGGATTCCAAAGCGATGAGTCGCAATGGATGGCCATGCTCCGACGCCTTTTGTCATGGTCGTTGACCGTCTGCATTGCGCTGCTTCCGGTCCCGGGTCTTGCCGCACCGGCCGTCGTCTTGGCGACCACGACGAGCACGCAAGACACCGGACTGCTCGACGTCCTCGTGCCCGCGTTCGAAAAGGTCTCGGGACAGAAGGTCAAGACTATCGCGGTCGGTACGGGCGCGGCGCTGGCGATGGGAGAGCGCGGCGACGCCGACGTGCTGCTCGTACACGCCCCGACAGCCGAGGAAGCGTTCATGGCACAGGGCCGTGGGATGTCTCGCGCGCTCGTGATGCACAATGCGTTCATCGTCGTCGGACCCCCGAGCGATCCGGCGCACGTGAAGGGGCTCGCGACAGCGCAGGAGGCGTTCGCGGCGATCGCACGCGCCGCAGCACCGTTCGTCTCGCGCGGTGACGACTCCGGAACGAACATCAAAGAACTCGCGTTCTGGAAAGCCGTCTCGGTGGTACCGACGGGCCCGTGGTACATCAAGGCCGGCAGCGGGATGGGTGACACGCTGCACGTCGCCTCGCAGAAGGCTGCATACACGCTGACGGACGACGGGACGTATCTGTCGCAGCGCACGACGCTCTCGCTCGTGCCGTTCGTCGAGTACGCGAACGATCTGCGAAACGTCTATCACGTCATCGTGGTCAAGCCGCTCGTGGGCCGTGTCTCCAATCAGCGCGGAGCGGAAGCGTTCGCAGCGTTTGTGACTTCCGCCGAGGGCCAGCGGATCATAGCAAGCTACGGCCGCGAGCGCTTTGGGCGGGCACTCTTTACGCCGGACGCAGGCAAAGGCCCATAGGATGATTGGGATTGCGGCGCTCTCTGTTGCGGTTTCCGTGATCGCGACGGTCGTCGCGGCTCTCTTCGCGATACCTGGCGCGCTGTGGATCGTGCACGGTCGGTCGCGTGTACGCACGATATTGCTCGCGGCTTTTGCAGCGGGGCTAGGTCTGCCGCCGGTGGCCGTAGGACTCGCGGTAGCGTTTGCATTTTGGCGCAGCGGGCCGCTCGGATCGTGGGACCTGCTCTATACGCCCGTGGCGATGCTGATCGCGCAGACCATCATTGTCATTCCGCTCATCGGGACGCTGTCTGTCATAGCGTTGCGCGCGTCCGATACGACACTGCCGATGCAACTTGCCGGTCTTGGGATTCCCACGGCGCGGCGGCTCGCGTTGTTGGCACGCGAGGTTGCTCCTGGCCTCGCAGCGGCGACGCTGGCCGGATTCGGGCGAGCCATCGCGGAGGTTGGCGCGGCGCAGATGACCGGCGGCAACATCGAAGGGCAAACGCGCGTGTTGACGACTGCCACGATGAGTGCCGTCGGGAAGGCTGAGTTCGGCCTAGCGTTCTCGTATGTTGCCGTGTTGCTGGGGATCATGGCCGTCGCCGCCGGTGTCGCCATGACGTTGCAGCGCCGATGGGCGTGACTGCCCGCGGCCTCATCGCGGGGCGCGGAACCTTCGTGCTCGACGTTCCAACCTTCGAAGCGGACGACGGCGGAACGGTGCTGCTCGGTCCGAACGGGGCGGGCAAGACCACGCTGCTGCTGAGCCTCCATGGGTTGATCGCGGCGAGTGGCGTTGTAGAGCGCCCTTTTCGATCGGCATCGGTGTTTGCACGGCCGTCGGTTCTGCGGGGCAGCGTGCTCTGGAACGTTGCCATCGTCGCCACGGCAGTTCTCGGCCGTCCCGACGGCGACGTCCATCAGCGCGCCCTCGACATCCTGGAAGGTGTCGGCTTGGGCGACACGGTCGATAAAGATGCGCGGACGTTGTCGACGGGTCAGCGCCAACGCCTCGCGATTGCACGCGCACTCGCGGTCGAGCCAGAAGCGCTGTTCCTCGATGAGCCGTTCGCGAACATCGATGCCGATGCGCGGCCTGCGCTGCGCGCGCTCGTGTCTTCCTACGTTCAGCGAACGAAGTGTGCCCTCGTGCTCGCGACCTCCTCGCTCCTCGACGCAATGGCGCTGTGCAGGAACGCCGTCGTCCTCCAGCACGGACACGTGGTCCATACAGGCCCGGTTACGACTCTCGGAACGGCAAACGACCCGTACGCCGAGGCGTTGCTAGCAGAGGCGAGTTTCGCGCCTACGCCGCTCTAACAAGTGCAGCAGCGTCGGCGGCATTCGAACGCGCGTGGGAAGCGTGTGGCGACCAGCGTTTCAACAAGCTCTGTGGCCAGAATAGGCGGCATTTTAGGCGGCATATCGGGTTAGGAACCGCTGCGACCAAACCAAGTAAGCAAAGAAAAAGCCCGCCGAAGCGGGCTTGGTCGTGGTGGAGGTGAGGAGACTCGAACTCCTGACCCCTTACATGCGAAGCAAGTGCTCTACCAGCTGAGCTACACCCCCCACGGGACCGTCGGGGATTCTAGCACATGATGACGGCCCCTGTCGAAGGGACACCCCGCCCCCGCGCCGAGAGAGACCGCGATGCCCTCTCCTCGCTGGTCGGTCGTAGCCCTCGGGTTGCTTCTGCTGGCCGCGTGCTCGCATGCGTCATCCGAGCGCCCCGCCGGTCCGCTTCGGATCGTCGCCTCGACCTCGACGCTCGCGTCGATCGCGCGCGGCGCCGCCGGACCTGGGCCGGAGATCCGTTCGCTCGTCCCGATCGGCGTCTCGCCTGAGGATTTCCAGCCCTCGCCCGATACGATCGCGGCGCTGCGCGACGCCGACGTGCTGGTCGAGAACGGCGCGCAGATGGAGGCGTGGCTGGAGCCGACGATCCGCAACGCCGGCAATCCGCGGCTGCACGTCGTCGTCTGCACCGACGGTCTGCCCGTCGTCGACGGCAACCCGCATCTCTGGATGGATCCCGAGTTCGCGCGGCGTTATGCCGCCAAGATCCGCGACGCCCTGGTCACCGTCGACGTCGCGCATGCGACCGCGTACCGCAGTGCGGCCGCGGCGTACGACCGGCAGCTGGTCGCGCTGACGGCGCGGACGCGTGCGAAGATCGCGACGATCCCGCCCGTGCGCCGCACGATGATCGTCTTTCACAACGCCTTCGACTACTACGCGCGCCGCTTCGGCCTGCGGATCGTCGGTGCGATCGAGCCGACCGCGGGCGCGGAGCCGAATCCGGCGCACATCGCCGACCTCGTTCGGGTGGCACGCACCGAGCACGTCGCCGCCGTGTTCGCCGAGCACGAGTACAGCGACAAGCTCGCGCGCACGCTGGCCGAAAGCGCAGGCGGCCTCAAGGTCGCGTTCCTCTACGACGACTCGCTGGGCACCGGCGCCGGGGTCGACACCTACGTCGGGATGATCGACACCGACACCGACACGATCGTGAGCACGCTCCAGTGACGGGCGCTGTGCCTGCGGTCGAGGTGCATGGGCTGCACGTGCGGTACGAGCGCGTCGAGGCGCTGCAAGGCGTCGATTTCGCGCTCCCTCGCGGCACTGCGCTCGGCATCGTCGGGCCGAACGGCTCGGGCAAGTCGACGCTGCTCAAAGCCGTTGCCGGGCTGGTGAAGCCCGCCGCAGGTACGGTGCGCGTTCAAGGCCTGCCGCCGAGCGAGCTGAGGCCCGGGACGATCGGCTACGTGCCGCAGGTCGAAGACGTCGACTGGCAGTTTCCGGTCAGCGTGCGTGACGTCGTCACGATGGGCCGCTACCCGCGCATCCGTCCGTTCCAGCGCTTCTCGGCGCACGACCATCGGGCGGTCGCGCGGGCGATCGAAGCGCTCGATCTCGGTTCGGTCGCGGACCGCCACATCAGCGAGCTCTCCGGCGGCCAGCAGCAGCGCGTGTTCGTGGCGCGCGCGATCGCTCAGGAACCGCTCGTGCTGCTGCTCGACGAGCCGACCACGGGCGTCGACGCGGCGACCGAGGAGTCGCTGCTACGACTCGTCCGCGGGCTGGTCGCCGACGGGCTGCCGGTGCTGATGACGACGCACGATCTCGACCGCGCATCGGAGTGGTTCGACCGGCTGATCGTCGTCGACCGAACGGTCCTCGCCGACGGCACGCCGGACGAAGTCCTGGAGTCGGGCGCGTACGCCGGGATCCGCGAGCACACGCACACCCACGGACACCGGCGCTAGCGTGCCCGACTTCCTTGCGCCGTTCCAGTACGATTTCATGCAGCGCGCGTTCGTCGTCGCGCTCTTCGTCGGCGCGCTGTGTTCGTCGATGGGCACGTACGTCGTGCTCCGCAAGCTCTCGTTCATCGGAGACGGGCTCGCGCATGCGTCGTTCGCCGGGATCGCGATCGCGTATCTGCGTGGCGCGAACTTCTACGCCGGGGCGGCGATCGCGACGATCGTCACGGCGCTCGGGATCGGCTTCGTGCACCGGCGCGGGAAGGTCTCGCTCGACACATCGATCGGGGTGCTCTTCACCGGTGCGTTCGCGCTCGGCGTGTTCCTGATGTCGCGCGCCCCGCGAGCGACGGTCGATCTGCAAAGCTTCCTCTTCGGCAGCATCCTGGGCGTCTCGACGTACGACGTCGCGATGGTGGTCGGGCTGGGGCTGGCCGTCGCGTTGGCGGTCGGCGCGCTGTGGCGGCCGCTCCTGTACACCTCGTTCGATCCGGTCGTCGCGCAAGCGGCCGGGATTCGCGCCGGGTTCGTCGACTACGCGCTGCTCGTGCTCATCGCGGTGACGATCATCGTCTCGCTGCAGGCGGTCGGCATCGTGCTCGTCGCGGCGCTCCTCGTCACGCCGGCAGCGGCGGCGTCGCAGATCGGAAGAGCACACGTCTGAACTCCCGTCCCCCCAATATCTCGTATGCCG
>CALEOJ010000107.1 GCA_937910425.1 uncultured candidate division WPS-2 bacterium | reverse complement strand
CGACGCGGCCTAGCGGCAGCAACGAAGCCCGACGCGTCGGGCAGGCTTGACGGCGGACGGCCTCTGGTGTATATCGGTACGGTGATATATCGGAATCCCGATGTATCGGACGTTCGATAGTAACCGAGAGGTCCCAATGAGCCGCAAGACCGACGTCACCTCGCTCCTGCCGCTGGGCGCGCGAGCGTTCCACATCCTGCTCGCGCTCGCCGACGGCGAACGCCATGGCTACAGCATCAGCAAGGATGTCGAAGAAGCGACCGGGGGCGCGATCAAGCTGGGCCCCGGGACGCTGTACGGGCTGCTCAAGCAAATGCTCGACGACAGCTGGATCGCCGAGGTCGCCCCCGATCCCCGCGAGGACCCGCGGCGGCGTAACTACCGGCTGACGCCGTGGGGCCGCGAGATCGCCGGCGCCGAGGCCGGGCGCATGGCGGAGCTCGTGCGCGTCGCGCGTTCCCGCCGCCTGCTCCCCGCGCGCGCAGCGGTATGACACCGTCGATGCGGCGTTCGGCGGCACTCGATCTCGCGCTGCTGCTGTGCCCCAAGGCGTTTCGTGAGGAGTACGGCGAGCAGATCTACGCCGACGCGGAAGAGGCGGGACGGACCGGCGCGGCCGCGCTCGACGTCGCGCGCTACGGGATCGGGGTTCGGCTCGAGGGGTTCGCGCGCGATGTCGCCCTCGCGCTGCGCGGGCTCGCCAAGGCGCGCCTGTTCACGGTCGTCTCGGTGCTGACGCTGGCGCTCGCGATCAGCGTCAACGCCGCGGTCTTCGCGATCGTGCAGGCCGTGCTGCTGCGGCCGCTGCCGTTCGTCGAGCCGGACCGGCTCGTCTTCCTCTGCCCCGGCGCGCCGCCGTATTGCGGCTCGCAGCTCGAAAGCGGTGTGATCGGGTCCTACCAGCGTTCCGCGAACGGTTTGCACGGCATCGGTGCGTTTCAGTTCGGAAGCGGCACCTTGATCGGGTTCGGCGTACCGCAAAACCTCTCGGCGATCGGGATCTCGACGAACGCGCTCGACGTGCTCGGCGCCCGCGTCGAGCTCGGCCGCGGCTTCACGCGGGCGGACGGTGCGGCGGGCGTGCACAACGTGCTGATCTCCGACGGGCTGTGGCGGCGCGCCCTGGGCGCCAATCCGCATGTCGCCGGAAAGACGCTCTCGATCGACGGCGAGCGGTGGCGCGTCGTCGGGGTCGTGCCCGCGAACGTCGTCGTTCCGGTGCCGATGCTCGACGAGCCGCAGTCGATGGAGTTCGATCTGTGGGTACCGCTCAAGAACGCGTCGTTCTCGAAGATGGGCTGGATGCACGACTGGACCTTCGCGCGCCTCGCGCCCGGCACCACGCCGGCGGCGGCGAGCGAAGAGGTCAAACGCGTCACCGCGGGCGTCGTGCGCGAGCACCCCGTCGAGGAGCGCGGGCTGACGGTTGCGGCGGTTCCGTTCGGCGCGTGGTACCACAACCGGATTCGGGCGTTCTTGATGCTGATGGCCGCCGCGGCGCTCGCCGTGCTTTTGATCGCGTGCGCCAACGTCGCGAACCTGCTGCTCGTGCGGACGATGACGCGCCGCGGCGAGCTCTCGCTGCGCAGCGCGCTCGGCGCGACGCGCGCTCGGATCGTGCGCGAATTGCTGATCGAGATCGCGCTGGTCGCGGTGGCCGGCGGCGCGCTCGGCCTGCTGCTCGCCGCGTCGGAGCTGCGCGTGCTGATCGCCACGACGGTAGCGCAGGTTCCGGCCGTTGCCAACAGCGGCCTGAATGCGACGGTCGTGCTGTTCACCTTCGTCGTCGTCCTCGCCGCGACGCTGCTCTCGGGCGTGCTTCCGGCGCTTTCCGCGACGGGGTCCGATCTCGCCGGCTCGCTCAAGAGCATCGGCCGCGGTGCCGCCGGCGGCCGCGTGAAAGGGGTGCGCACCGCGCTCGCCGTCATCGAGATCGCGCTCGCCTTCGGCGTCGTTGCCGCGTCGGGTCTGTTCGTTCGAAGCTCGCTCGCGCTGGCGGCGGTCCCGCTGGGGCTCGACCCGCACGGCGTCTACTTCGCGCAAGTCGCGCTCAACGCGCCGCGTTACGAGCGGGACGCCGCGCGGGCGGACTTCGCGCGCGCCGTCACCGAGCGCGTCGCGGCGCTACCTGGCGTCGAGGCGGTTGCCGTGGCGCGTCATGCGCAGTACTCGTACAACGGCACGGAACTCTCCGGTTTCCGCATCCCCGGCCGGTCCTACGCGCTCAAGACTTCGTCGGAGGCGTCGATCACGCAGGTGAGCGCCGACTACTTCCGCGCGCTGCGCATCCCGCTCGTTCGCGGACGCGCCTTCGCGCCGGCCGACGACGTGCGCGCGCCGCGGGTCGCCATCATCGACGAGACGATCGCCCGGAGCTACTTCGCCGGCCGCGACCCGATCGGTGCGCAGATCCTCGTTCCCAGCGCCGGCGCCTACGCGCCGGTGACCATCGTCGGCGAAGCGCGTGCGGCGACGCCTTACGGCCGAACCGACGACACGCGGGTGTATCTGCCGAATGCGCAGGTGCCGGCGCACTATCCGGAGCTCGTGATCCGCATGCGGACGCCCGATCCGCGACTGCGCGACCAGGTCGCCGCCGCCGTCGCCGGCACCGATCCTAACTTGGCGCTGGTGAACTTCGTGTCGCTCGAGGAGCGTGCCGCCACGGTGAACGTCCAGCAGTCGACCAGCGCGATGTTGCTCGCGATTCTGGCGGTCGTCGCGCTGGTGCTCGCGCTGGGCGGGATCTACGCGGTCGTAGCGTACTCGGTCGAGCAGCGCCGGCACGAGTTCGGGATTCGGATGGCGGTGGGCGCGCGCGGAGGCGACATCCTGCGCGGCGTCCTCGGTGGCGCGCTGCGCATCGCGGTGCTCGGCATCGCGTGCGGGTTCGTTCTGGCGGCGCTCGGAACGCGGTCGCTCGACAAGCTGCTGTACGCGATCCCGGCCTTCGACCCGGTCACCTTCGGCAGCGTCGCGGCGATCGTGCTGATCGCCGTCGCGCTGGCATCCGCGATCCCGGCCGTGCGCGCGATGCGCGTCGATCCCTCGGTGGCCCTGCGCTATGAATAGCCGTCCATTTCCGCTGAGCCGGCCCAATCCGATGGACGTCGCGCGCCCGCGCAAACGGCGGCCGGCAACCTTGATCCTATCGGTCGCGGGACTGCTCGTCCTGCTCGCCGGGATCGCGTTCTCGCTGCGCGTCCTCGCGAGCGCGCCGACCGGAACCGTCGTCGATCGCGGCACGATCGTCACCGACGTCGTCCGGCGCGGGACGCTGACGCGTTCGGTGTCGGCCGGCGGAACGCTGGTTCCCGAACGCGTTCGCGTGACCTCGGCGACCGAAGACGGCATCGTGGAGCACGTGTTCGTGCGCCCGGGCGCGGCGGTAGCGGTTGGAACGCCGATCGCGCAGCTCAGCAATCCCGTGCTCGACGAACGGGTCGTCGACGCACAGTCGCAGGTCGCGGTCGCGCTGGCGAACATCACCAGCGCGCGGCAGGTGCGGCAGGCGAATCAGCTCACGCGCCGGGCGGCGATCGCCGACGCGCAAGCGCAGGCGCAGGAGAACGCGATCCAGGAGCGCTCGATGAGCGGGCTCGTCACCCAAGGCCTCGTGCCGGTACTGTCGTACCGCAAGGCGCAGATCGAGGCGGAGAAGTCGCGCAACGACGTGACGATCAACCGCGCGCAACTCGCGGTCAGCGGCGCGGACGACGATGCGAAGATCGCGGCGCTGCAGGCGCAGCTCGCGCAGGCGCAGGGTGCGCTGGCCGCGGCGCGTGCGCAGGTCGGCGCGCTGACGGTGCGAGCGGGGGCGCCGGGTATCGTGCAGACCGTCGCGGTCGACGCAGGGGCGCACGTCGCGCAGGGCGCGGAGCTGGCCCGCATCGCCGATCAGCGCGCGCTCAAAGCTGTGTTGCAAGTTCCGGAGGGTGCGCTGGGCGGGGTGCGCCCCGGGATGAAGGCGCGCGTCGAAACGTCGGCCGGCGCGGCGGTGGGACGCGTCGACCGCATGTCACCGTCGGCGCAGAACGGCACCGTCGCGGTCGATGTCGTGTTCGATCGCCCACTCGCCGCCGGGACGCGCCCCGACGGCAACGTCAACGGCTCGATCGAGCTCGAGCAGTTGCCGAACGTGCTGTCGATCGCGCGGCCGGCGAACGCGCCGGACGGCGCCGCGATCGACGCCTACAAAGTCGTCGACGGCGGTACGCGCGCCGTGCGCGTTCGCATCGCGCTCGGCACCGGCTCGACCGACCGCATCGCGGTCGTCTCCGGACTCGCCGCCGGCGACACCGTCATCATCTCCGACTCGGCCGCCTACGCCGGCGCCGCCGAGCTCCGCTTGCGATAGGATTCGTCATGATCGTCGAAGTCGAGAATCTGGGCAAGAGCTACCTCACCGACGAGGTCGAGACGCGGGCGCTGCGCGGGATCACGTTCGAAATCGCCCGCGGCGATTACGTCGCGATCGAAGGCCCGTCGGGCTGCGGCAAGAGCAGCTTGCTCGCGATTCTCGGCCTCCTCGATGCGCCGACGAGCGGCGCGTACCGGCTCAACGGGCGCGCTGCCGAAGCCCTCACGCCGAACGAGCGCGCCCTGATTCGCAACCGCGAGATCGGCTTCAGATCGGAAGAGCACACGTCTGAACTCCAGTCACGCCAATATCT
>CALEOJ010000106.1 GCA_937910425.1 uncultured candidate division WPS-2 bacterium | reverse complement strand
GGTGTAGTGCCCGGTGCGCTGCGCCTCCGAAATCGATCCGGCGAGCAGCAAACCGGCGGTCGCCGCGAGCCCGGCGATGGCGTGTTTCGCGATCCGTGACGAGCGGTCAGTGTGCATGATACTCCTCCAGGCCGGGGCGTCCGAAGTCGTTCCTACGTCACGCTGGCCCTCCCCTCCAGGCGACCGCTCGTTCCCGTCGCGGCATGACGGGCCTAGGCCGCCCGCGAACGGTTCACAACGAAGTGAAAATCGCCGTTTGGGGCTCCGGCTCTATCTACGAAGCCGCCCTTGCTGCGTGCCTGCGGCACGAGATCGACGTCGTCGAGGTGGACGACTGCGACGTGCTGCTGCTCGCGAACTACGCACGTATCCTGAAGGCCGCCGATCGGGCGGTTCCGAGGGTCGGCGCGCTGTGCTTCCATCCGAGCGTGCTGCCACGGCATCGCGGACGCGACTCCGTCTACTGGACGGTCAAGATGGGCGACGCCACGTGCGGCGTCTCATGGTTCTGGATCGACGAGGGGATCGACACCGGGGACGTCGCGGGGAGCGTCGAGGTGGCGCGGCCCGACGGCGTGCGGCCGCGCGAGCTCTACGAAGAGACGCTGGTTCCACTGGGCGAGATGATCCTCGACGCGCTGCTCGGCCAGTTCAAGCTCGGCATCTTCCCGCGGCACCCGCAAGACGAACGCCTCGCGACCTACGAGCCGCCCCGTCCGAAACCAGCCCCCGTCGTCGAGCGCTAGCGCCGGACGTGGCTCCACCCGCGGCGTCCGACGAGAAGATCAGTGGCGCGCGTATCCGGCGACGGTCACCGGCGAGCCTTTCGGAGCGCACACCACGAACAGCACCGACCGCGTTGCGGTGAGGTATGGGCTCTTGCACGGGCTCTTCACGACCATCGCGGCCGACCCGAGTTCGTCGTACAGCCGTACGGCGACTCCGTCGTTGACGGCGATGAGGCCGCCTACATGTCCCGCGCGTCCGATCCACGTGCTCCAGTCCGCTGCAGCGGGCTCGGAGATGTAGCCGCCTTGTTTCCCGAGCAGACGCGTCGCGAACGTATCGCGGCCTGAGGGCCGGTCGAGATACACCGTAGCAGAGCCGATACCGGAACGCACGAAGATGAACGCAGCGTTGCCGAGCGTGTAGACGTCAGTCGCGCCGGAAAAGATGCGTTGCGGGTCGCGGTTCGTACCGCGCCGGAAGCGGAACACGGAACCGCCCATCGCCGTGACGTACGTCGCCGCAGTCGACCTCGCGAGATATCCGCGCGTGGTATCATCGATGCTGCGCGGTAAGTCGTGGGTTTGCGTTGACAACACGGCACCATCGGGAAGCCGCCGTCGCACGACGTATCCGGCGGATCCCCAGGGAAGCATACTTGGGTACGGCGAGATCGCGATCGTCTCCGGCGTGACGTCGACGACATTGAAATCGGTGTCCGACCACAAAAACGCGCCCGTGTGCGCGTCGACGACGTAGTACGACCTCCCCATCCAGGCCCCGTCGAAGAAGTCCGTGACCAAGACGTAGCCGTCGTTGAGCCCCTGCGCTCCGCGAATCGAAGTACCGGTCGGCAGCTTCGAGGCGCTGCGGGCGACCAGGTGGCCGTCGCGAGCGCTCAGCACCGTACTGATGCCGCCGCACATCGTGACGAGGCGATCCCCGGCCGCGACGGTGTACGGCGGATTCGCGCACCGATACTTCCACAGAACGCCGGCGTCGCGGCTGCGGACCGCGAAGACCACGTTCGGGCGCCGAAAAACGACCGCCGTGCCGTCGATGATCGCGTCCGTGACGGCCGGCATCGTCCAGCGGGTCGCGCCGCGGCCGTCGATCGCGGCCACGCCCTCGCCGTTTCGCACGAGCGCGGTGCCGTCGCGAAGCGGGAGCAGTACGAACGGCGTCATCTCCGACGACGGCGCCGGCGCCGCAGCCAGCGACCGCGTCCACCCTGGCGCGACGACCGGAGCATCGCCTGCGTCTGCGATGAGCGGCGCCGCAAGCGCCGCGAGCGCGAGACCGGCACCCATGAGGAAGCGCACGCAGAGAACGTACCGAGCGGGCGTGTCCGCGCCCTGCGTCGTAAGCGGTCGCCATGAGTTCGGTGATGGTGACGCGGGACGAGGACAGCGTGCGTTCGGCTGAGGATCTGGTCGAGTACTATTTCGAGCAGGCGTGGAGCGACGGGCTGCCGGTCGTGCTGCCGACGCAGGCGAAGATCGACGCGGTTGTCGACGCGCTGGGCGGGGATCCGGACTTTCCGGAGGCAACGATTCCGCCGCGGCGCGGGACGCTCACGCGCGAGGTGCTCGCGGTCAACATGGTGATGGCCGGCTGCAAGCCGGAATACGCGCCGGTCGTGCGCGCCGCGATGCTCGCGCTCTGCACCAAGCAGTGGAACCTCAACGGCGTGCAGGCGACGACGCACATGGCGGCGCCGCTGCTGATCGTGAACGGCCCGGTCCGCAATGCGATCGGGATGAACGCCGGCCACAACGTGTTCGGTTCGGGCAACCGCGCGAACGCGACGATCGGGCGCGCGATCCGGCTGATCCTGCTCACCGTCGGTGGAGCGATCCCGGGCGATCTCGACAAGAGCACGCTAGGACATCCCGGCAAGTACACATACTGCATCGCCGAGAACGAAGAGCTGAGCCCGTGGGCGCCGTACCACGTCGAGCACGGCATGGCGCCCGAGGACAGCACGGTGTTCGTCATTGCGGCCGAGCCGCCGCACAGCGTGGTGAATCACGTCGCGAACGACGCGCAGGGCGTGCTCGACAGCATCGTCTCGGCGATGAGCACGTTCGCGCACAACAACGCCGTCGCGAGCGGCTCGTGCGCGGTCGTGATCGGCCCGGAGCACGCCGCGACGATCGCCGCCACCGGGTTCTCGCGGCTCGACGTGCGCAGCTATCTCTGGATGAACGCAGGCAACACCTGGGGTGAGATCAGCTTCAACGACCGCTACGCCGGCGGCGGCAAGGTCTACAATAAGGCGCTACCGGCGTGGTACAAACGCGAGACGAACGCGCACATCCCGATCGTGCCGACGCCGGACGACATCCATCTGTTCGTCGCCGGCGGCGCGGCAGGCCGCTTCTCGGCGTTCATCCCGGGCTGGGGCCGCATGACGAGCCCCGTCCTGCGCAAGATCGACGGCAGCGAGCCGCCGGCCGGCGCGATCTGCGCTGACGGCACGTGCGCCCTGTGACCGAAAGGAACTCCTTGGAAGCGCGCATCTACGATCCGCGCGGCGTCGTGCACGCCGAACACCGCGACATCTCGCCGCGCGTTGCGTCGGCCGCCGGGTTGCGGCTCGGGATCCTCGATAACACAAAATGGAACGGCTGGCGCGTCCTCCAGCGCACGGCGCAGCTGCTCGCCGAGCAGACGCCGTTCGCGTCGGTGACGCGCTATAAGAAAGAGAGCTTCTCGGTCAACGCGGAGGACGAGCTGATCGCGCGCATCGCGGCGGAAAACGACGTCGCGCTGATCGGCATCGGTGATTGAGGCAGCTGCACGTCGTGCTGTACGTACGACGCCGTCCGCCTGGAAGAGTCCGGCGTTCCCTCAGCGGTCATCGTCACCACCGTCTTCGAACATGAAGCGGCCGTGCAGCGCGCGGCGCTCGGCATGGACGCGCTCCGCCCGGTCGTGGTGACGCACCCCCTCAGCACGCTCACCGCCGAACAGCTCGACGCCCGCGCCCACGAAGCCGCCGCCCAGGTGGTCGCGATCTGGACTACTTCACGGTAACTAAGGCGACGCGGTTGACGCCGCTGCAGGCCATCGCGATGTTGCCGTCGCGGGTGACCATCATGTTGCGGACGACGCCGCCGCCGGACGGGATCGCCCAGGTTTGGAAGCGCTGCGTGGCAGGGTCGAAGCGAACCAGCGTGTTCGGACGCACGCCGGATTCGCTGTACCAGACCGCGCCTTTCAAGAACACGATGCCGTAGGGCTGTGAGTTCGGGCCGCCGGGCGAGGGGAACTCGGTAACGTTGCCGGTCTTCGGGTCGAAGCGGCCGAGGTAGCCGCGCGCGTAGTCGGAGTACCACATCACGTCGTCGGGTTCGATCGCGATCCGGCGCGGGCGCGCGCCGGCGTTCGGCAGCGGGTACTCGCGGATCGCCATCGTCGCCGGGTCGATGCTCGCGATCTTGTTGCTGCCGAACTCGACGTACCACGGGACGTTCTTCGAATCGACGACCATCCCGTATGGGTTCGAGCGCGGCGTCGGCGAGTTCACCAGCTTGACCTCACCGGTCTTCGGCACCAGCCGCCCGACCATGTTGGCCCCTTGCGCGGTGAACCACAGCGTGCCGTTGCGGTCGAAGAGCGGCGTGTGCGGATCGCGCGCCGCCGGATCGAGCTTGTACTCGGTGAACGTGCCGGTGCGCGGATCGAGCTTGCCGATGTACGCTTTGAAGTTCGCGGTGAACCAGATGTTGCCGGCGGCGTCTTGGACGAGCCCGTGCGGGCCTGACTCGGCGACACGAACGCGATACTCTTTGATCGTGCCGGTCTTCGGATCGAGGCGGCCCAGCACGTTCGCCATCTGCCCGGAATACCAAATCGAGCCATCCGATGCGGCGAGCGGATCGTGCGGCCGAGAACCCGCGGTCGGGACGACCCACTCCTGGATCGACACCTGCGCGCTGCCGGGGATCAGCACCGCGGCTGGCTCCGCCTTCGGCGGAAAGCTCTTCGTCAGATACTCGACGACGGCGTTCGTCTGATCCGGCGGAAGTTTCGCGCCGGCGTTCACCATCATCGCGACCACGTTGCGCCAGCCGTCCCGGTCGTAGCCGGCGCGGGTCACGCGCTCGATGCTGTGGCACGACGCGCAGCTCGCGGCGACGACCTCCTTGCCCGGTCCATCGGGCAGCGGCGGCGTTTGGCTGCGCACCGGCAGCGCGCTGCACAGCAGCACGGCAGCGATCAGGGGTAGTGCATAACGTCGCGTCATCGTTCCCCCTTCAATGTTGGTCGGCGAGCGTGTAGAGCCACCAACGTGGCGTTTCGCGGCGCGCTTTGCGGTCGAAGTACACGACCGCGACGCGTCCGTCGGCGAGCGCGACCTCGTACCAATGCCGCGCGAGATAGGTGTCGCCGCGGTCGGTGTTCGTCGAGCGCCAGGTGCGCCGCACGTCGCGGACGACGAGCCGTTCCGTCCGCCAGCCGAACTCCTTCGGCAACGCGGGTTCGCCGCGGCTCAGTGCGCCGGTGTCGAGGCACTCCGCCGATGCGCGAAGCGCCTCGCTGACGAAGTCCGGCACGAGCGCGCTACGCGCCGCCGGCGTAGTCGCGGAACGGCGTGACGCGCCCGCCGAAGATCTCCGTCGCGTCGACACCGTACGCGCGCGCCACAACCGCGAGCTCATCGTCGGTCAGCGCGATGAGGCCGGCCTCCGCCTCGCTGAGCCGCTCGACCGGGATCTGCGTCGCCGACGCAGCTGCGTCGAGGTCGAGTCCGGCTTGCGTGCGCAGCCGTACGAGATGGCCGCCGACCTCTTCCAACAGTCCCATGCTACACCTCGAGTGCCGCCATCACGGCGAGTGCGACGTCCTCGCGCCAGTGGCGCGCGACGATCTGGACGCCGATCGGCAACCCGGCGCTGCCGCGCTCGACGGCGGCGGCGGTCTTGTCGACGAGATCGCGGCCGGCTTTGCGCGGCCGGTCTTCGCCCGGCTGCACGGTTGTGATCGGCACGACGCCGGCCGGCATGCCGAGCAGGTTGTAGAGCATCGCATAGCTCGAGGCCATGGTGAGATAGTACGTGCTGCCGTGCGTCACCGCCGGGAGTGCGTGCGGCGGGCAGACGATTGCGTCGAAGCCGCCGCGATCGAGCTCGGCGACGAAGCGGCGGCGATAGTCAGCCTGCGCCGCGATGAGCGACCAGTACTCGTCGACGCTCGAGCGCCGGATCCCGGTGACCTGGCGCGCGAGACGGCGCTGCCCGAGCGCGCCCAGCAAGCCGCTCGCGAGTGGGCGCACCCCGTTCGGGATCGCCGCGATCTGCAACAGGCCTTTGATCCGCTTGTCGATCACGTTCGAACCGAGCCGGCGCGCCGCGTCCGCGGCGCCGTCGGCGGAGACGATGCGCAGAAAGAGGTTCATCGCGCCGGCGACATCGGGCGGCGCGAAGCGCTCGACGGACGCGCCGTGTTGTTCGAGCGCAGCGACAGCCTCGCGAACCGCGCGCCGAACGGCGGGCGCCGCCGGGAAGTACCCGTCGTCCTCATAGTACGCGATGCGCAGCGACGCGACGTCGACCGCGCCGGGCTCGCGCCACGGAATCGGCGCGACGAGCGGATCGAACGCGTCCTGGCCCGGCGCGGCGAGGACGCGCATCGCGAGCGTGAGGTCGGCGACGCGGCGCGCCATCGGGCCGGGCTGCGAGGGGATCGCGGTCTGCCCGTGCGCGTAGCCGGAGAGCCGCGCGTCCTCGTTCGTCAGCCGGCCGCTGGTCGGCTTGAGCGCCGCGATCCCGCACGCATGGCTCGGCGTGCGCAGGCTTCCGCCGATGTCGCTGCCGAGCCCGAGCGGCGAGCCGTGCGCGGCGATGATCGCCGCTTCGCCGCCGCTGCTACCGCCGCACGAGCGCGCCGGATCGGCGGGATTGTTGGTGCGGCCGTAGACGGGATTGTCGGACTCGTTGTAGAGCAGCAGCTGCGGCACGTTCGTCTTGCCGAGCACGATCGCGCCTGCGGCGCGCAAGCGTGCGACGAGCGGTCCGTCGTGGTCGTCGGGCGCCGCGCCGGCGACGCCGATCGTCGCCGGCATCCCGGCCGCGGTGAACTGCTCCTTGAGCGTGATCGGAACGCCGTGGAGCGGACCCCGGAGCCGGTCTTCGCGCA
Source organism: uncultured candidate division WPS-2 bacterium (assembly GCA_937910425.1). Classification (GTDB taxonomy): domain Bacteria; phylum Vulcanimicrobiota; class Vulcanimicrobiia; order Vulcanimicrobiales; family Vulcanimicrobiaceae; genus Vulcanimicrobium. The sequence continues at coordinate 3,711 of CALEOJ010000106.1, read as the reverse complement.
GCGCGCGATCGGCGGCGTCGGCTTCGCTGCGCGCCTGGTCGTATCGCTTCACCACGACCGCGTTCAGCCCGGGGTTGACGGCTTCGATCCGCGCGATGTGCGCCTCGACGGCGTCGCGCGCGGTGAGCCGGCGCTCCGCGATCGCGCGGGCCAGCTCGGAGGCGGAAAGCCCGGTCGGCTCGGCCGTAGCCGGCGCTGTTTCGATCATGCTCCGGCACTCCTCGGCCACGGGAGGGGGTTCCTGGTCCCCTTCGACGTGCTCGGGGACGGCAGCGCTGCTAAAGAATTAATTGACAGGCTGGGGAGGCCGGTGGTATCGTGCTACTAATTCTTTAACGGACGGTCGGAGGGCTCGGATGGCGCGACGGAAATCGCCGGTGCTGACGGACGCTGAATTGCGGCTCATGGAGGTGCTGTGGCGCCGCCCCGCGGCGACCGTGAGCGACGTCGTCGAAGGCCTGGGTGCCCCGCCGCTCTCGTACAGCACCGTCTTGACGACGCTGCGAATCCTCGAGCGCAAAGGCTATGCTGCGCACGAGGAAGTCAACCGCGCATATGTCTACCGGCCGCTGGTCGAGCGCGACGAAGCCGCCGGCAAAGACGTCGGGCACGTGCTGCAGCGCTTCTTCGCCGGCAAACCGCTCGATCTCGCGATGCGGCTCGTCGAGCGCGACCGCCCGTCGCGCGACGAGCTCCGGCGTCTGAAAGCGCTGATCGAACGCTACGAGGAGGACGCGCGATGAACGCCGTGCTGCACGCGTTCGCGCCGTATCAGGGCGCAGCGCTGAACCTGATCGCCTACCTCGTCACCTCGCTCTGGATCGGGGCGGCGGTCACCGTGCTCGCGCTGCTCGTGGTGTGCTTCTGGAAACCGCTCGATGCCGCCACGCGCTACGCGGTTTGGTACGTCGCGCTGATCGCGATCGTGCTGGGTCCGCTCGTCACGACGGCCGGGATCCAGCGCGGCTGGCATAGCGGCACCGTGACCCGGCAGCTCAGCGCGCCGGGCAGCGACGTGCTCGGTCCCCACGCGCCGCTCCGGTACGAGCTGCGCGTCGAGCGGCCGGCGATCGCCGTGCCGCCGTATCTCGCGTTCGGCGGCGCCGTGTTGTGGCTCCTGATCGTGCTCGGTGGGGCGGCGCGTTTCGGTGCCGGTTCCGTCGTGCTGGCGAGGCTCAAGCGCGACGCGCTCCCGCTGGCGCCCGAACGCCGTGCGGCGCTGCCGCTGTGGCGCACGCATGCCTCCGCCGATCGCGCACGCCGCGTCCGCCTGTGCGTCTCCGACCGCGTCGAAGTTCCGGTCGCCGTCGGCTTGTTCGACGGGATGGTCGTGCTGCCGCAACACGTGCTCGATGCGTTCGAATCGAGCGATATCGACCGCTTCGTGCTGCACGAGCTCGCGCACCTCGAACGGCGCGACGACTGGACGACGGTCCTGCAGCGGCTGATTCAAGTGGTGATGTTCTTCAACCCGGCGGTACACGTCATCGCCCGGCGGCTCGATCTCGAACGCGAGATCGCCTGCGACGACCGCGTCATCGAGGCGACCTCCGACGTACGCTCGTACGCGGTCGGGCTCACCCGCATGGCCGAGTCGACGTCGTGGCCGCATCGCGGCATCGCGGCGCCGGCGATCTTCATCACCCGCCATCAGCTCTCGCTGCGCGTCGAGGAGCTGCTGACACGGCCGCGCTCGGCCGCGCGTCGCATCGCGATCGCTCCTGCCGTCGTCGCGCTGGCAGCCTCGCTCGGCGTCGTCGCGGCGGCGGCACCCCTCGCGCCGACGGTGGGCTTCGGTTCGGCGCCGGCCGCGGATGCGCGCGCTTTCACGCAGATCCGCACCGAGATGGTGCTCGTCGACCGCAACGGCAAGCGCACCACGATCGACGAGAAGCGGCTCGGCGTCGGCGTGATGGTCGTCCGCGGTGACGAGCAAACGGTGACCGAACTGCGCGCGCTCGATCCGGGAAGCGCGACACAGTTTCACGCGCTGCTCAAGAAGATCCACGACGACAAGCTCGCCCCCGCGAGCGCGGCCGAACTCCTCCGCACGTTCCAAGCGCAGCACTCGCTGCACTAGAGGTTCCGATGGCTTATCCGATCTCACCGCCGGACCGGCGGTCTGTTCGACGCATGCCTCGCGCCGTCGCGGCGGTGCTCGCCGCGGCGCTCGCGGTGCTCTCGATCGGCGCTCCCGCGCGGGCGGCGACCGACGCGAGCGACGTGGTGATCGACGTCGTCGACGCCGCGACCGGCGCGCCGGTCTCGCTCGCACGTGTACTGCTGCAGGGCGAGGTCGGACTGATCGGCTACACCGATCCCGACGGGCACGCGCGCTTCGAATCGGTCGCGACCGGCTCGTACCGCGCGATGGTCGCGAAGCGCGGTTTCGTCTCGGCGCGCTCGTCGCTCTTCGACGTCGCCGCGAACCGGACGTCGAACGTGGGCGTGCGGCTGCATCGCAGCGGCGTACTGCAGCAGATCGGCAGCGTCACCGTCACGAGCTCGCCGGCGCGCGCGTCGCGTGAGGTCGGGCAAGACGACGCGCTGCGCTATCTCGACGGCTCGCTGCGCGACGCGCTCGGCGACCTCCCCGGCGTCACCTCGGCCGGCGGCGGGTTGATGGTCGACGGCAACGACGCCTCGCAGACCGGGACCAGCATCGACGGCGTGACGATCCCCGGCGCCGGCGGCTCGCTGGCCGGTCGCGGGATCAACGCCGACCTGTTCGGCGGAGCGTCGGTCAGCTCGGGTGCCGCGCACGGCGCGCTCGGCGGCGAGGTCGGTTTCCGCACGCTGCAGCCGACCCGCTTCGCACAGCAGTCCGCGACGCTGCAGTACGGCAGCGACAACTCGTCCTCGGCGCTGCTCGTCGCGCGCGGCTCGGTAAGGAATCTCGGCTACGTCGTGGAGCACGCCGCGCGCGGCCGGACGAACGGCGCGACGGGGCTCACGTTCGCCGACGAGACCGGCTTCTCGTACCGGCACGACGGTGACACGCTCGTCTCGGGCGACCTCGCGAAGCTGCGCTGGGCGCCGTCGATCGCGCAGACGCTGACGCTCACCGGCACGGCGACGAGCGCGGCGAACGGCCTCTTCTGCGCGCAGTTCACGGCCCGGTTTCCGTGCGGCTACGGGCCCGGCGCCTCCGGCCGCTCGCACGGCGGGCTCCTCATGCTCTCGGAGAACGCGACGATCGGCGCGACCTCGGTGATGCTCGGCGCGTTCGCCAACGCGTCGCGCGACGCGACCGACGAGCGCGACCGCACGTTCGCCGGCGTCGCCGCACCGCAGAGCGGCGAGTTCCGCACGACCGCGCGAGGTTTCAACCTCGGCGTGCAGCTGCCGGCCGGCGAACGGCACGATCTCTCGCTCAGCGCGCAGAGCTTCGGGCTCGCGTTCGACGGCACGACCACGACGACGCTGGGCACGTTCGGGCTCACGCAGCGCACGTCGTACCACGGCGCCTCGCTCAGCGACCGGTATCATCCGGACCAGCGCCTCACGGTGACCGGACGCGCCGGCGTCAACGGCGGCAACGGGTCGAACGCGTTCGCGACGGGACTCGACGTGCGGTGGCAGCCGAATCGCGCCGTCGCGTACGACGTTGCGGGCTCGTTCGGCGACGCCGGCAGCGGGATCGCGATCAGCGGAACCGCGTTCCCCGATCCGCGCACGCTCTCGTTCGACTGCGCGAACGGTCTGGCGTAC
>CALEOJ010000105.1 GCA_937910425.1 uncultured candidate division WPS-2 bacterium | reverse complement strand
ATTGTGATTTTTTTGTGGTTTGTCGGGGCGCGCCTCGATCTGACCGAGGTCCGCTCGCTGGTCGAGCGCGGCCGGGCGTTGGGCAGCCACCGCTTCGACGACTACCTCATCGTCCGTGACTACGCCGACGCCGCCGCATGGGCGGCGCAGCAAGGGACGCGTCGCAGCCCGGTCAGCACCGAGGACCTGCGCACCCTGCATCGGCTCGCCGTGCGAGGGATCTCCGACGACGCCGGCGCCTGGCGGACGAAGACGGTCCCACCGCTCGCCGACGGCACGGTCCCGCCGCCGCACTGGCTGGTCCCGTTCGAGACGGAGACCTACGTCGGCCGGCTCGCCCTCGGCGCCGACGAACCGGCGCCGCTCGCCCTCTCGCGCGCGGTCGCCCGACTCGTCCGGCTGCAGCCGTTTCCAAGCGGGAACGGTCGCGTCGCCCGGCTCGTCGCCAACCTGCTTGCCTACCGGCGCGGCCTTCCGCCGATCGTGCTCGACGCGCGCGCGCGCCGCGCGTACGCCTCCGCGCTGCGGTCCGCGCTCGCCGGCGACGCAACACCCTGGGCGCGCGTTCTCGGGAGCGCGCTGGCACGCGGCCTCGAACGGCTGCGCGACGCCGTCGAACCGCTCGACGAGTTGCACCCGCTCTCCGACTTCGGGACAAAGGGCGGCGTCGATCGGCTCTACAAGGCGGCTCAGCGGGGACGCCTGCGGGTCGTCCGCCGCGACGGGCGGCTCTACACGACCGTTCCCTGGGTCGCCGCCTACACCGCCAGCCCTCAAACGAAATAGCGTGAACACCGAACGATCGATGAACATGACCGAACCGACCGTCGCCTATGTGTCGATGGAGATCGCCGTTTTCCCCGGCGTCGCGACCTACAGCGGCGGCCTTGGCGTGCTCGCCGGCGACGTCGTCCGCGCGGCGTCCGACGCCGGCTACCCGATGGCCGGCGTCACGCTGCTCTACCGCGAGGGCTATTTCCGCCAGCGGTTCGACGCGTCGGGCGCGCAGCACGAGGAACCGCAGAGCTGGCGGCCCGACTTGGTCCTCGAAGCGCTGCCGCAGACGGTGACGGTCACGATCTCCGGCCGCCCGGTCACCACGGCGATCTGGTGCTATCCCGTCATCGGCGTCGACGGCGATCGCGTCCCCGTCTATTTCCTCGACACCGACCGGCCCGAGAACGACGAAGCCGCGCGCGGCCTGACCCGCGCGCTCTACGGCGGCGACGCGCGGTACCGGCTCGAGCAGGAGGCGCTGCTCGGCCTGGGGACCGTCGCGGTGCTGCACGCGCTCGGGTACGACCGCGTCAGCACGTACCACATGAACGAAGGGCACTCGGCGCTGCTCGTCCTGGCGTTGCTCGAACAGCTCCGCACGACCGAGCACGGTCTGCCCACTCCGGACGACCTCGCGCGGGTGCGCGAGCGTTGCGTCTTCACGACGCACACCCCGGTCCCCGCAGGCCACGACCGCTTCGGCCTCGACCTCGTGAACGACGTCCTCGGCACCGAGCACGTCGCGACGCTGCGCGCGCTCGGCCTCGTCGACCACGACGTTCTCAACCTGACGCATCTCGCGCTGCGCGCGTCGCACTTCACCAACGCCGTCGCGATGAAGCACGGTGAAGTCTCGCGCGCGATGTTCCCGGACGCCACGGTCCACGCGATCACCAACGGCGTCCACGCGGGCACGTGGACCTCGCAACCGTTCAAAGCCTTGTTCGACCGCCATCTCTCCGGCTGGCGGCGCGACAACTGGCAGTTGCGTCAAGCAATCGGGATCCCGCTCGACGAGATCGCCGCCGCGCACACCAGCGCGAAGCTCGCGCTCGTCGACCGCGTCGCGCACGCTACCGGCAAGCTCCTCGATCCCAACCGCTTCACGATCGGGGTCGCCCGCCGCGTTACGGCGTACAAGCGCAACGATCTGATCCTGCGCGACACCGACCGGCTCGTCGCGATCGCCAAACGCTTCGGCGGCATCCAGCTGGTCTTCAGCGGCAAGGCGCACCCGCGCGACTGGGACGGCAAGGCGATGATCCAACACATCGTCGGCACCGCCCACTCCCTTGCCGGCGACGTCGAGGTCGTGTACGTCGAGAACTACGACATGCTCTGGGGGGCCACGCTCACGTCGGGTGCCGACCTCTGGCTCAACACCCCGCGCCCGCCGAACGAAGCCTCCGGAACCAGCGGCATGAAGGCCGCCCTCAACGGCGTACCGAGCCTCTCGGTGATGGACGGCTGGTGGATCGAAGGAGCCCTCGACGGCATCACCGGATGGTCGATCGATGCCGAAACCGGCGCGGACGACGAACGCACCGCCGACGCGCTCTACTCGCTGCTGGAGAGCACGATCCTCCCGGTGTACGCGCACGACCGCGACGCCTACCTCGCGACGATGCGCGGCGCGATCGCCTTCAACGCCTCCCACTTCAACGCGCAGCGCATGCTCGCCCAATACGCGATCGAAGCCTACGCCTTATCGGCAACCACCGCCACCCCGCGCGAGCACGTCAAAGAACTCCTCGCTGGCTGACTCGAACCGGTTACACGCCGATCGGCTGCGGCGACGACGGCGCGCCGGAGCGGCCGTCCTTGGCGCTGGTTCCGTCCGCCGGCGGCGCGTGGTGGGTGCCGCGGCCGAAGCCGAGCTTGTCTTCGATCCCGGCGATGAAGACGTACAACACCGGGGTGATAAACAGGTTCAGGATCGTCGAGAGGATCATCCCGCCGAAGACCGCGGTGCCGAGCGAGGTGCGCGCACCGCTGCCGGCGCCGCTCGCGAAGACCAGCGGCGTGACGCCGAGGACGAACGCAATCGAGGTCATCAAGATCGGGCGCAGGCGCGTCTCGGCCGCGCGCATCACCGCGGTCACCGTGTCGACCCCCTGTTCTCTGAGCTGGTTCGAAAACTCGACGATCAGAATCGCGTTCTTCGATGCCAGGCCGATGAGCATCACGTAACCGACCTGTGCGAATACGTCGGAGAACTTGTGCGTCACCCACAGTCCGCCGAGCGCGCCGAGCAGCGCCAGCGGGACCGCGAGCAGGATGATCAGCGGATCCGCGAACGACTCGTACTGCGCGGACAGGACGAGGAACACGAAGACGATCCCGAGGCCGAAGATGATCGCGGCCTGCGCCCCGCCCTCGATCTGCTCGCGCGAGATCCCGCTCCACTCGGTCGCAAAGCCCGGCGGCAAGTTCTGTGCGAACCGGTCCATCGTCGCCAATGCTTCACCCGAGCCATGGCCGGGCGCCGGGGCGCCGCTGATCTCGATCGAGCGATAGAGGTTGAAATGCGTGATCGACGGCGGCGCCTTGACCTCGGTGATGCTGACCAGCTCGGGCAGCGGGATCGCCGGCGGCGTGACGAGCTGCCCGTTCACGACGAACGGGTTGGAGCTGTGCACGTAGATGTCGTTCAAGTCCGAAACGCGCGAGCGGTACGGCGTGTCGGCCTCGACGTAGACGCGATACGACTTCCCGTTCATGTCGAAGTCGTTGACGTAGACCGAGCCGAGATAGACCTGCATCGTGTTGAAGATCGACGGCAGCGAGACGCCGAGCTGCGAGGCCTTGTCGCGGTTCACGTCGGTCAGGATCGTCGGCTTGTCCGTTCGGAACGTCGTGTAGACGCCCGTCAGCGGCGAACCGGGAGCGTAGGCCGGATAGATCAGCATCTTCGAGGCGCCCGCGAGTGCCGGAATCCCTTGGTTCGCGCGGTCCTCCAGCTCGTAGCTGAAGCCCGCCTGGGAGCCCAGCCCCGGGATGGACGGCGGCTGGAACACGGCCGCGAACGCGCTGGGATAGCGGCCCTTGAAGTCGCTGAACAACCGGTAGTTCACCCGCTGGACCACCGCGCTCAGCACATGGTCCTTGCCGGGCCGCTCGCCCCACGGCCGCAGGCGAATGAACATCGTCGCCTTGTTCGACTCCGAGCCCGTGAAGCTGAACCCCGCGACGTCGAAGACGTCGACGATCTCGGGCTGCTGATGCAAGATCTTTTCGAGGTCGCGCTGGACCTCGTGCGTGTAGTCGAGCGAACCGCCTTCGGGCAACTGCAGGCTCACGATCGCGAAGCCCTGATCCTCGTCGGGGATGAACGCCGTCGGCGTGGTCGTATAGACCCAGCCCGTCAGCGCGAGCAGCACCGCGAACACCGCGAGCGCAAGCCAGCGCCGGCGCATCACCCACGGCAGCGCGCGATGATAGCCGCCTCGCATGCCGTTGATGACGACGTTCACCGGCCGGAAGAATCCGCGCTGCTTGCGCTCGGTGTGACCGAGGAGCAGCGAGGAGAGGACCGGCGTCAGCGTCAGCGCGCAGAACAGCGAGATCGTGATCGAGCACGCGATCGTCAGCGCGAACTGCTTGTAGAGCTGGCCGGTCGTGCCCGGGAAGAACGCGACCGGGACGAACACGGCGAGTAGCACGAGCGACGACGCCAGCACGGCGCCGGTGATCTCGCTCATCGCTTCGCGCGCGCCCTCCATCGGCGGCATCCCCTTCTCCTGGATGAAGCGCGCGATGTTCTCGATGACGACGATGGCGTCGTCGACGACGAGACCGGTGGCGAGCGTGAGCCCGAACAGCGTCAGCGTGTTGATCGAGAACCCCAGCATCTTCATCAAGAAGAACGTGCCGATCAGCGAGACGGGGATCGTCAGCGCCGGGATCAGCGTCGTGCGCCAGTCCTGAAGGAACAGGAAGATCACCAGCACGACCAAGGCGATCGCGATCAACAGCGTGACCACGACTTCTTTGATCGACTCGTGCACGAACTCGCTGGTGTCGAAAGCGATCTTGTACGTGACGCCGGGCGGGAACTTCTGCGCGAGGCGGTCCATCGTCGCGCGCACTTGCTGCGAGACCGCGAGCGCGTTGCCGCTCTGGAGCTGCAAGATGCCCAAGCCGATCGCTTCGTGCCCGTCGAACCATAACGAGCCTGCGTAGTTCTCGGCGCCCAGCACGACGCGCCCGACGTCGCGGACCTTCACGAAGCCACCGTCGGGATTCGTCTTCAGCACCACGTTGGCGAACTGCGTCGAGTTGTGCAGCCGCCCCGTCGCGAGGACGGAGTACTCGTACGGCTGGTGTCCGTTCGTCGGCGGCGCGCCGATCGACCCGGCGGCGACCTGCACGTTTTGCGCCTGCAGTGCGGTCACGACGTCGCCGGCGGTCAGTCCGTTGTCGGCCAAGCGCTTCGGATCGACCCACAGCCGCATCGCGTACTTGCGCTCGCCGAACACGAACACGTCCGAGACGCCGCTGATGCGCTTGATGTCGTTGACGACGTTAGTCTCGAGAAAGTTCGTGAGGTACGTTTGGTCCCAACGCGTGTCGGTCGAGACGACGCCGAGCGCGATCACGAACGTGCCGGCGTTCTTCGAGACGGTGACGCCGATCTGCTTCACCTCGTTCGGCAGCCGGCCTTGCGCGAGATTGACCGCGTTCTGAACGTCGTTCGCCGCCTGATCGAGGTTGCGATCGAGGTTGAACGTGGCGGTGATCTGCGAGCTGCCGTCGCTGCCGGAGGACGAGGAGATGTAGCGCAGACCCTGGACGCCGTTGATCGCCTCCTCGAGCGGCGTCGTCACCGACGACTCGACCGCCTCGGCGCTGGCCCCCTGATAGATCGCCGTGACGGAAACCGTCGGCGGCGCGATGTTCGGGAACTGCGCGATTGGAAGCGTCGGGATCGAGATGAGCCCGAGCAGCAGGATCACGAGCGAGAAGACCGACGCGAAGATCGGCCGCCGCAGGAAGAAGTCGATCACGAAGCCTTGGACCTAGGGCCGTGCCGAGGGGTTGCTACGCGCGGAGCCACCCGTCGAGCGCGGCGACCTCGCCGACGACCTGGCCGGCGACGTTCTTCACCGGCACGACAGCATGCTGCCGCAGCATGTCACGCGCCTTCGGAGATCGGAAGAGCGTCGTGTAGGGAAAGAGTGTAGATCTCGGTGG
>CALEOJ010000104.1 GCA_937910425.1 uncultured candidate division WPS-2 bacterium | reverse complement strand
AGTTGTTTGCCGGCGACCTGTGTGCCGTCGGCGAGCGTGACGCGGACCTCAGCATCGCCGGCGTCCCAGCCCGCTGCCGGCGCGCCGAACCGCAGCTCGGCGCCCGCGTCCGCGGCGACGTCCAGGTGCGCCTGCACGCCGGCCTCCGGAAACACCGCGCCCGCGACCGCTTCGTAGACGCCGATCTCGTCGTCGCGCGGCGTCACCATCGGGTAGCGCCGCCGCAGCTCCGCCGCGTCGTACACCTCGTGGGCGAGCTGCCACCGCAGCGCGCTCGCGAGCGTGCCCGCGACGACCGGCGTTTGGGGACGCCCGACGAAGAGTCCGCCGGTCTGCGCGCGCAGCACGGTTCCGGTGCGCGCGGCGAGCGCGTCCCACAGCGCGTACGCGCGGCGCAGCAGCGGCACGTACTCGGGCGACTCGAAGTACGCTTGGCGAATGATGCGCGTGCGGCCGTGCGAGGAGCCGTGCGCGTGAGCGGGGCCGAAGCGCTCGAGCCCCAGCACGCGCATCCCGCGCTGCGCGGTGTGCGCGGCGACGGCGCTGCCCATCCCGCCGAGGCCGAGCACGATCGCGTCGTATCTCACCGCACGACGATCGCACCACTCGGGCCGTCGAGCACCTCGCCGATGACCGCGACGGTGCCGAGATCGGCCAGCGCGTCGAGCACGCGCTGCGCCCCGTCGGCCGCGATCGCGATGAGCAAGCCGCCCGAGGTCTGCGCGTCGGAGAGCGCGATGCGCTGCGCTTCACCGACGGTCTCGGCGTACTGCGTGAAGCTTGCGTGGTCGGCGAGGTTGTCGCGCGTCCCGCCGGGGACCGCTCCCTGCGCGATCAAATCGAGCACGCCCTCGAAGAGCGGCACGCGGTTCGCGTCGATCGCCAGCGCGACGCCGGAGGCGCGCGCCATCTCGCCGGCGTGACCGATCAGCCCGTAGCCGGTGACATCGGTCGCCGCGTGCACGCCGTGCTCGAGCATCGCGCGCGAGGCGCGGTCGTTGAGCCGCGCCATCTGCACGATCGCCGGCGCGAGCGCATCGTCGTCGATGAGATCTCGCTTGCGCGCGGTGGTGAGGATACCCGTCCCGACGGGTTTTGAGAGAAGCAGAAGGTCGCCGGGACGGGCTCCGCCGTTTCTAACGATACGTTCATTCCGAATGGTTCCAGTGACCGCCATACCATACTTGGGCTCGTCGTCCTTGATGGTATGGCCCCCGAGGATGACGACCCCCGCCTCGGTCGCCACCGCGGCACCGCCTTCGAGGATGCGCGCCAGGATCTCGGTACCGAGCTCCGCGACCGGAAACGCGACGATGTTGAGCGCGGTGATCGGAACCCCGCCCATCGCGTACACGTCGCTGAGCGCGTTCGCCGCCGCGATCCGGCCGAAGTCGTACGGGTCGTCGACGACGGGCGTGAAGAAGTCGACGGTCTGGACGAGGGACAGATCGCGGGAGATGCGGTAGACACCGGCGTCGTCGCTCGTTGAGTGTCCGACGAGGACGTTCGGGTCCGTCACGGGCGGCAAGCGGCGCAGGACCTGCGCCAGGTCGGCAGCGCCGACTTTACTGGCTCAACCCGCGCAGGACGAATACGCCGTTAACCGGATGCGGCGACCGGGGGACTCCATCGTCCCTCCGAATACACCGCGGAGCCTCGAACGTCCGCCGGAGAAGTCGTGTCGAAGAACCTGCTGTTCATCCCCGGTCCCGTCACCGTCTCAGATTCCGTGCTGGCCGCGAGCGCGCAACCGATGATCGACCACCGCGGCCCCGAGTTCAAAGCGCTGCTCGAACGGATCGCCGAGCGGCTGCGGCCGGTGTTCGGCACCGAGCGTGCCGACGTACTGGTCCTGGGCTCGTCCGGGACCGGCGGCCTCGAGGCGGGGGTCGGGAATCTGTTCGGGCCCGGCGACCGCGTCCTGGCCTGCCCGATCGGCGTCTTCGGCCAGCGGCTGGTCGCGATCGCGCGCACCTTCGGCTGCGAGGTCGAGATCCTCGAGACCCCCTGGGGGAGCGGCACCGATCCGGCGGCGCTGCGGGCGCGCTTGCATGCGGACGGCGAACGGCGATTCGACGGTGTGCTGCTGACGCACAACGAGACCTCGACCGGCGCGCAGAACGATATGGCGGCGCTCGCGGCGGCGGTCCGGGGACACGGCGCGTACACGGTCGTCGATTCGGTCAGCGGCCTCGCCGCCAGCGAGTTCCGGATGGACGAGTGGGGTTTCGACATCGTCGTCACCGCGTCGCAGAAGGCACTCGGGGCGCCGCCCGGGCTCGCGATGGTCGCGGTCGCGCCGCGCGCCTGGCAGCGCATCGACGCGAACCTCGGCGCGCAGCGCTTCTACTTCGACCTCAAGAAGGCGCGAGAGTTCGCGGCGCTCGGCCAGACGCCGTGGACGCCGCCGGTCTCGGTCGCGTTCGGCCTCGACGCCGCGCTGGCGGAGTTCGAACGGCTCGGTGCGGCGGCGGTCCACGAACGGCACGCGCGCTACGCGCAGGCGATCCGCGCGGCGGCCGAAGCGCTCGGCCTCATCCTCTTCTCGCAGGCCGGCGCACACTCGCCGACCGTCGTCGCGATCCGCCTCCCCGAGGGTATCGACGGCGACGCGATCCGCAAGAGCCTACGCGATTCGCGCGGCGTCGTGATCGGCGGCGGCCAGCAAGCGCTCAAAGGCAAGATCATTCGCATCGGCACCATGGGCGATCTGACGCAGACCGATATCCTCGGCGCGGTCGGTGCACTGGAGATTGCGCTGCTCGAAGCCGGGGCGCCGATCCACGTCGGCACGGGAATCCAGGCCGCGCTCAACGTCTTTCTCGAAGCGGGCCAGCCGACCGCAGTGTAAGACAGCGTGGAAACTTTTCTGCCGCCCGTCCAGCCGGTACGCGAAGGAAACTTCCCATCCGACGAAGCACGTTTCCTGAACTTCCGCAGGTCCCCGTTCTGAAGCCCGTGTTCTTGCACGTACCAGGAGGCTGACCGCTTTTGCACGACTTGGCTCAACAAATCGTCAGCGGTCTTGCGCAGGGATCGATCTTCGCGAGCTTGGCGCTGGCGCTCGTCCTCATCTATCGTGCGATGGGGATCATCAACTTCGCGCAAGGCGAGCTGGCGATGTTCACCACGTACATCGCGTGGCAGCTCACGCAGATGGGTCTGCCGATCTGGCTCGCCTTCGCGGCCACGGTCGTGGTGGCGTTCGCCGGCGGCGTCGCGCTCGAGCGCATCGTCATCCGGCCGGTCGAGCGGGCGAACCAGCTGACCATCGTGATCGTGACGCTCGGCCTGTTCATCAGCATCAACGGACTGGCGGGCTGGTTCTGGGGCTACATCGTCAAGGCGTTCCCGACCCCGTTCCCGACGACCCCGCTCCAAATCGGCGGGGTCGCGTTCAGCGCGCAGGACGTCGGTGTCATCGTCGTTTCAGTGGTCACGCTGGGGCTGATCTCGCTGTTTTTCCAGAAGACCAAGCTCGGTCTCGCGATGCGCGCCGCGGCGCTCTATCCCGAGCAGAGCCGCGTGCTGGGGATCCGCGTCGGCTGGATGCTCGCGCTCGGCTGGGGGCTCGCCTCGGCGGTCGGCGCGATCTCCGGGATCATGATCGCGCCGGTCGTGTTCCTCGACCCGAACATGATGCAGAGCGTGCTCGTCTACGCGTTCGCCGCCGCGGTGCTCGGCGGGATCGAGAGCCCGCTCGGCGCCGTGGTCGGCGGGCTCGTGCTGGGCGTCGTCATCAACTTGCTCGGAACGTATGTCGACGCGATCGGAAACGAGCTGCGGCTCGCCGCCGCACTCGCGATCATCGTCGTCGTCTTGCTGGTGCGCCCGGCCGGGTTGTTCGGCCGCGTCACGGTGCAGCGCGTCTAGTGCCGCGCCCCAACGCCGGCCTACTGACCCGCGTCGCGATCGCCGTCGCCGTGATCGCGATCCTGCCGTGGGTCGTGCCGTCGTTTCTCGTGTTCGACCTGATCTACGTCGCGGCGTACACGATCGCGATCCTGGGGTTGATCATCCTGACCGGGATGAACGGCCAGATCTCGCTGGGGCACGGCGCGTTCATGGCGCTCGGCGGGTACGTCGTCGCGGTGCTCGCGCACAGCGCGGGCTGGCCGTACTGGATCGGTGTCCCGCTGGCCGCGATCGCGAGCGGTGTCGCGGGGTTGTTGATCGGGCTGGTCGCACTGCGGCTGGCGGGCGTCTACCTTGCGCTGGCGACGTTCTCGCTGGCGGTCGCGACGCCGTCGTTTCTGAAGCACTACAAGTCGATCACCGGCGGATTCGACGGGATGTCGCTGCAGCCGGTGCAGGCGCCGGCCGGGGTGCCGCTCGGCGGGCAGCAGTGGCTGTACTACGTCGCCTGGGCGGTCGCGGGCGTGGTGTTCCTGCTCTCCGCGCTGCTCGTGCGCGGTCAGTTCGGCCGCGCGCTGCGCGCGTTGCGCGACAACCCGATCGCCGCCGTCTCGTTCGGCGTCAACCCGTACTTCTACAAGACGGCGGCCTTCGGCTGGAGCGCGGTGCTGGCAGGGATCGCGGGCGGATTCTACGCGATCCCGACGGCGTACGTCAGCCCCGACACGTTCACGTTCGCGCTCTCGATCACGCTGCTGATCGGCGCGGTGCTGGGCGGCATTTCGACCTTCTGGGGCGCGCTGGTCGGGGGGATCGTGGTCGAGTTCCTGCCGCTCGTCGCGCAGCAGATCAACGCCGCGGCGCCGGGCGTCGTGTACGGCGTCGCCTTGATCCTGGTCATGATGTTCCTCCCCGACGGGATCGTCGGGGGTTTGCTGCGACTGACCTATCGATTCCGTCGCGCGCCGCCGCAGCCGGCGCTCGAGTCGTCCACCCCATCCGCCGCTCCGGTAACGGTCGGCCCACAGTCGCGCGAGTAGCGCAGTCGAGGAGTAGCAATGACATCACCTGTCAGAAAGGCCGCGATCGGTATCTTTGCAGCGGCGTTCGCGCTCGCAGCAACGGGGAGCACGATCGCGCCTGTCTCTGCGGCCGATCCGGGCGTCACCGATACCGAGATCGTGCTCGGCGGCTCGCATCCCTACAGCGGTCCGGCGTCGGGATACGGCAACATCGGGAAAGGCATCGGTGCGTACTTCAGCTATGTGAACGATAAAGGTGGAGTGAACGGCCGCAAGATCAAGTACATCGACAAGGACGACGGCTACAGCCCGCCGCAGGCGGTGCAGCTCGTGCACCAGATGGTCGAGCAGGACAAAGTCTTCGCGATCTTCGACACGCTCGGCACCGCGGTCAACACGGCGATCCGGCCGTACCTGAACCAGAACGGCGTGCCGCAGCTGTTCGTCGCGACGGGCGCGTCGACGTGGGGCCATGACTACCAGAAGTTCCCCTGGACGATCGGCTGGCAGCCCGACTATCAAGCCGAGGCGGCCCTCTACGCGCACGACATCCTGCTGAACCATCCCAAGGCGAAGATCGGCGTCCTCTATCAGAACGACGACTACGGCGAGGACTACAACGTCGGACTGAAGCGCGGCCTCGGCAAGCATCAGGACATGATCGTGAAGATGGCGTCGTACGAGACCACCGATCCGAGCGTCGGCTCGCAGATCTCGACGCTCAAAGCCTCCGGTGCGGATGTGTTCCTGATCTTCGCCACGCCGAAGTTCGCGATTCAAGCGATGGTCATCACGGCGCAGCAATCGTGGCATCCCACGATCTACCTCAATAACGTCTCCGGCGCGGTCCCGTTCATGAACGCGGCGGCGAAGGCGGGCGGGCTCTCCGCGGTCAACGGCGTCATCAGCACGATCTACCTCAAGGATCCGGCGAACCACGCGCGTTACGCCGGCGACGCCGGGATGAAGCTCTACAACGAGATCATGACCAAGTATCTGCCCAGCGCCGACAAAGACGACGGCAACTACCTCTACGGCGTGTCGATCGCGTACACGATGTGCGACGTGCTCAAGCGCGCCGGCAAGGATCTGACCCGCAAAAAGGTCATGGACATCGCCACGAACCTCGTCGAGAAGGACAACCCGTGGGCCTACCCCGGCGTCATGATCCGCACCTCGCCGACGTTCCGCTACCCGATCACGCAGATGATCACGGCGAAGTGGCTCACGACGGGTTGGTCGCCGACCGGCCTGCTGGTCGACACTCGTGCGATGACGATGGCCGAGAAGTAACGTCTCGTGCCGGCGCTGCTGACGGTCCGCAACCTCACGATCCGGTTCGGTGGGATCACCGCGCTGAACGATGTGTCCTTCGACGTCGCCGAGGGCCACATCACGGGGTTGATCGGGCCGAACGGCGCCGGCAAGACGACGTGCTTCAACTGCATCACCCGGCTGTACCAGCCCACCTCGGGCGAGGTGCTCTTCAAGGGCGAGGATCTGCTGCGGTGCGTTCCGCAGCAGATCGCCGGCAAACGGATCGCGCGGACGTTCCAGAACGTGGCGCTGTTCGATCACATGTCGGTGCTGGAGAACGCGCTGGTCGGGTACCACACGCGTTTTCCCGTCGGGCTCGCCGCGTGGGGAGCTGAAACTGCCGCGACGCGCGAGGCGATGGACGTGCTCGATCGGCTCGGGCTGGCCGGCATTGCGAACCGGCCGGCGCACGGGCTGCCGTTCGGACTGCGCAAGAACGTGGAGCTCGCGCGGGCGCTGATGGTGCGCCCGGAGCTGCTCCTGCTCGACGAGCCGGCCGCCGGGCTCAGCCACGATGAGGTCACCGCGCTCGGCGACACGATCAAGCGCATCGCGCGCGACTTCAGCACGACGGTCCTGATGGTCGAGCACCACATGGCGCTGGTCATGCGGATCTCCGACCACATCGTCGTGCTCGCCTCGGGGAAGACGCTCGCGGACGGGCCGCCCGACGCGGTGCGCGCGAATCCGGCCGTCATCGAAGCCTACCTCGGCGCCGTCTGATCGTGCCGCTGCTCGAGACCCAGGCGCTGCACGGGCGCTACGGCCAGATCGAAGCGATCCACGGCGTCGACATCAGCGTCGAGCGCGGCGCGATCGTCGCGCTGCTCGGCGCAAACGGCTCGGGGAAGACCAGCACGCTGCGTGCGATCACCGGAACGATCAAGACCGAAGGCACCGTGCTGTACGACGGCGTGGCGCTGCATCAGCGCACGCCCGAGGGCGCGGCGCGGCTTGGGATCGCGCACGTGCCGGAAGGCCGCGGGACGCTCAGCGCGCTCACGGTGTGGGAGAATCTCTCGCTGGGCGCGTTCACCAAGAGCCGCAAGCACATGCAGGAGCGCTACGAACGCGCCGTCGTCTACTTCCCGTGGCTCGAGGAACGCAAGCACCAAACCGCCGGGACCCTGAGCGGGGGCGAGCAGCAGATGCTCGCGATCGCGCGGGCGCTGATGATGGAACCCAAGCTGATGCTGCTCGACGAGCCCTCGCTCGGCCTCGCGCCGATGATCGTGCGCCAGATCTTCGACCTGTTGCGCAAGATCAACAAAGAGGACGGCGTCAGCATCCTGGTCGCCGAGCAGAACGCGACGATCGCGCTCGCCGCCGCCGACCACGCCTACGTCCTCGAAGCCGGCCACGTCGCCGTCCACGGCCCCGGCGACGAGCTGATGCGCGACGACCGCGTCCGCCGATCGTACCTCGGTTACTGATCAGAAAAAGAAAAACGCCCGGGAGCCGAAGCTCTCGGGCGTTTTTCGTTCCGTCAGGTTACTTGAACATGTTGTTGGTGTCGATGTGGAACGTCCCGAGGATGTCCCACGCGCCGACGTGGATCGCGTTGGGGGGGGCGAACGGCGTACCCTGAGGCACCGAGTGGTAGTCCTGGTGGCGCAGCGCGAGCGTGAAGCCCGGGCTGAACCGCTTGCTGAGGGTCATCGCCAGCGCCGAGTTCCAGCGATACGGAACGCCGGTCGTCGTGCCGAAATTTGGGATGATGCCGGGATTCTCGTAGAAGTTCAGCGCACCCCAGCGCTCGTTCGCTACGAAGGTCACGCCGTGCCGCACATCGACGGGAAGGATCCACGTGATGCCCTGGGTCGACTCCCAGTACGCGCTCGTCGACGGATTCTCGTCGAAATAGCCGACGTTGCCGTTTCCGTTCGGGCAGCTCAGCTGCGAGGCCGCACCGGCGTTCGTGAGCTGGGTGATCAGCGCCGCGCTGCAGAGCATCCCGACGTGGTGGTCGACGTTCTGATGGTCGGCCGTCATGTTCAGCGCGAAGACGCTGTTCCAGAGGTCTTTCCACGGCTTCGTCGTGTAGGTCAGGCCGGCGTAGCCGTAATGATGCTCGGTCGAGCTGACCGAGCAGTTCGCGCCGGTCGATTGGCCGTTATTGTTGCACAGGAACGGCACGGTGCTGACGCCGCTGCCGCCGTTGGTCCAGATGCGATGGCGGAACGAGTCGCCGACGTCGAGCGTCCAGAAGCGGTCGAAGGCATACGTCGCGTGGTACTGCAGGATGATGTCGCGGCTGTCGCTCGCGCAGACCCGCCCTGCGACGCCACCGGGCGCGGCCGGCTGGAGAACGCACTCGAGCGGCTGGTTCACCGTGCCTTCGGTGATGCGGTCGAACAGCAGGTTGAGCTTCCGCGTGATCGGGAAGCGGACGGTGCCGCCGACGTCGAGCGGGTCATACTGGTTGATGGGGCTGACGGCCGGGAACGCGTTCCGGCTCCCGTAGTATGCCGGCTGGGTGAACGTCGTGACGACGTCGATGACCGGCAGGAAGCTGAACGGCGTCGCCTTCGGGGCCGGACGCGGGGCCGGGCGGACCTGTGCGACGGTCGGGTTCGGCGCCGCTGCGGTGTCGGGCGCCGGGGCGGGGACGGGCTGGGCGACCGGCACCGCAGC
>CALEOJ010000103.1 GCA_937910425.1 uncultured candidate division WPS-2 bacterium | reverse complement strand
CGCGCCGGCGCCGAGCCGCGCGCTCTCGCCGTTCGCCGTGCACCTCTTCGGCAAACCCGAAGTGCGCATCGAAGGACAGCGCGTCGCCTGGTTCCGCCGCCGCGACTCCCAAATTTTCGCGTACCTGGCCCTGCAGCCGCAAGGCCGCGCGCGGCGCGAGACGCTGCTGCGCGTGTTCTGGCCCGAAGCCGACCGTCAGCTGGCTGCGCAGAGCCTGCGCTCGGCGTG
The DNA here is from genome assembly GCA_937910425.1 of uncultured candidate division WPS-2 bacterium. Classification (GTDB taxonomy): domain Bacteria; phylum Vulcanimicrobiota; class Vulcanimicrobiia; order Vulcanimicrobiales; family Vulcanimicrobiaceae; genus Vulcanimicrobium. Next base: position 12,661 of record CALEOJ010000103.1, on the reverse strand, counting down.
CAGCACGATGCGCCGCTCGCTCGCCGCCGTCGTCGGCTATGCCGATCTCTCGCACTACGTCGCGTTCGGCGACGAGCTCGCGTTGAATCTCGACCTGTTCGCAATCGACGCGCGCCGCGTTCGCGCGCATCTCCGCGACGCCGAGGCGGCGTGGGCAGCGGGCGACGTCGTCACCGCGATGGAGCACGATCGCGCCGCACTCAAGCTCGCCCGCGAAGAACTCCTCGACGGCGATCTGCCGACGGCACTGACGGGACTGGCCGCCGACCTCGACGCCGGATTGCGGCGTTCGGCGGGACGCAGCGCGGACGAAAAGGAGCTCGTCGCAGTCAGCTGAGGGTTTCGTCGCGGTGCCGCGTTGCTCTCGCGACCCACGCGGGACAGCCCGAACGTTGTCATCCTACGCTTGTCGAAGGGCGGGTTTTTCTACAGAAGAATGCGCTCCGCATCGGTTTGCCGCTTCGAGAGATTGATCTCGCGCAAGCGTCGCGATGAATTAGACCGCCCGTACGATTTCGTTTGCCCAGCTTACGGCCTCGGGGTGCCGGCTCGTGTCGAGGATGAACTCCTGGCCACGTCCGACGATGCGGAGCTGCGCGTGCTCTCCTTTGCGTTCCCAGCGCTGTGGGTCTCTATGAAATGTTAGCGACGGACCGCCGTCCATGAACCACGCTGGAACCGACCACGAACTCTTGAGTCGTGCGCCGGAGGCTGTTAACACTCGCCGTTCGTGAAGCCGATCGAACGCTCCGGCCCCGGGAGACGATGTCGAGATGCCTGGCAATGTCAGCTGGTCCGATGCAATATACAACGTGTTGTTCGTCGATCGGTTGCCGAAATGATGTGGGTGTTCGTGCGTCCATCCCGGTGCAGTTTCGCCTTCGCCGAGGCGGACGATTCGACCGACTTGGAGCCATCCGAAAATCAGGTATATGTCTCGTCCATTCGGAGCGCGATGAAGACGGCCGGCGTGAGATGTCACGTCTTGAAACCAACCGAAGAAAAGAAACAGATCACCGATAGTGATGCCGTTGTTGCGGAGATGCCCTTCGGCAGCCTCGTCTTGCCCAAACGTGGGACGCCATCCGCGCGCCCGGGGTCGCGACATCGCATTCAAATCAGGATCGAGATGCGCGTGTCGGGTCGCGAGCGGGCGACCGAGCGCGTCGAAGAGATCGCCGACCGTAGGGAAATCGGGTAAGCTCGATGCGATATCGCGATATGTACTCGGTCCGTATTCGTCAGGAATCGGCAAACTCGCGATTCGATCATCGTGAAAGATCGGACTGGCGCAGCCGCCAGCGGAAGAATCGCAGCCCTTGCGGCTTAGAATAATCTTCACAACGGATCCCCTTCGGCACTATGCTGCCAGCGGATTCTCCTCGGTGCCCGGCGGCGACCTTGCCAATTCCCGTATACACCGCTGTCCGAAGCGTGTGCCGTGAATCCAGGCTATCCCGACGCCAAGTTCCTTATCACCGACATCTTCGAGTCAAGGCGAAGAGAAGCATCGGCCCGGTTGAACTTACGATACCCGCCCTTCGACAAGCTCAGGATGACAATGGTGCGGAGCAAGCCGCGATATCGATTCTCATCGCGCCGGGTCGCGGGAGCGCTCTGCTGCGGCGGAAGGACCGTGTGAGCGAGTGTGCGCAGGATGCGCGGAAGCGATGCGAAGACAGAGCATCGGTGCGCACGATGCGCGCGGATGCGTGTCCGCCGCCGCAGCAGAGCGCTCCCGCGACCCCGCCACCACAGGTCTGAGCGGGGCTTAGACTGGTTCGAGCTGTAGCTGGTCACCGACGTTGAGCGGGTTTGCTTTGGCGAAGCCGGGGCCGAATTCGGCGACGATGTGGGCGTTGCGCGCGCTGACGTGGAGTTTGCCGGGGGTGACGTTCGGCTCGACTTTGACGACCTGCAGGGCTTTGTCGAGGAAGACGATGTCGAGGGCGCTGCGCATGCCCAGCGTGTGGACGGCGCTGCAGCGCTCGAACCATAGCCCTTCTTCGGGCGCGATTGAGGCGCGCGAGAGGAAGCCGAGCGTGCGTTCGAACCAGTTGTCGGCGCGGCGGACGCGCCAGGCCAGGATCCGGCCCGTGCGCACGTTTCGCACGAGCCACATCGTCATAGCGCGGTGAAAGCGGTGAAGAGCGCCGTCGCGCCGATCAGGTAGGGGGCGAAGGCGAGCGGCTGCGCCGCGGCGTCGCGGCGGAACTTCGCGCCGACGGCGGCGGCGAAGGCGGCGAGCGCCAGCGCGAGGAGTGCATTCGATGCGCCGAGCATGGCGCCGCTGACCGCGACGAGCTTCACGTCACCCCAGCCCATTCCCCGGCCGCGTGAAAGATATGCGGCGATCGAGAACGGCACGACGACGATCAGCGAGGAGACGACCATGCGCGGGTCGTGCCACACGAACGCGAGCGCGGCGATCACGGCGAGCGGCCCGAGCGAGAAGACGTCGGGAACGACGCCGCGCGCAACGTCGCAGTACCACGCTGCGACGAACGCTCCGGTGACGATCGCGACCAGGCCCAGGCGGGCGGGGTCGGAGTGCGCGCCGGCGATCCCGCCGATGAGGGCAGCGCCGGCGACGAGTGCGACGATCGGCGGCGTGCCGGCTTTCGGCCCGTCTTCGAACGCTTCGACGCGCGTGCAGATCGCGGTTGCCGCGACCAGGCCGGCGATCGCAGCGCAGGCGAACAGGATCGCGCCGAGCAGGACGTGCGGGTTCATCGGTTGATCATTTGCGCGGCGACCGCGCCGAAGATCATGACAAACAGGGCCGGGAGCATGCACAACGCCATCGGGAACGTCATCACGACCGGCAGCTGCGCGGCGAGCTCCTCGGCCCGCATCATGCGATGATCGCGCGCTTCGTGCGCCAGCTGGTCGAGGATCCCCGCGATGTCGCCGCCGAGCTTCTCCGCCTGCACGATCGCGGTGACGGTCGTCGTCAGCTCGATGACGTCCGCTCGCGCGGCCATTGCGGCGAGCGCTTCCGCGCGCGAACGGCCGACGCGGATGTCCGAGAGCGCCGCGAGGAGCTCGTCTCGGAACGGCCCCCGCACCGCGTCGACCGCGGCCGCGAACGCGCCGTTGAGCGCGATGCCGGCCTCGACCGTCGTCGACACCAGATCGAGGAAGTCGGGCAAGGCGTTGCGGATGCGGCGCTTGCGCTCAGCGATCGCGCCGTCGAGGATCGAGCTCGGCGCGATCGCGCCGGCCAGCGCAAGCAGCACCGGCAGCACGAACAGCCACCAGACGTGGCGGTGCAGCACGAACGGGATCAGAAGGCCGACGAAGAGGCCCGAGAACGACGCGATGATGCCGCGCATCATGAAGCGGCCGGGGGTGAGCTTATACCAGCCGGCCTGGACCAGCCGGCGCTCGAGATTCGTGCGGCCGCGCTCATCGAAGAAGCGGGCGAAGATGCCGAGCTCGGACTTGCGGTCGGCCTCGATCCCGGTCCGGTCGATCTGCGCCACCGTACGTTCGACCGCCGAGCGGTGGACGAAGATCGTCACGGCGATGTAGCCGAGCGCCGCGGCCGAAATTGCCGCGGCGAGAACCGCGATCAGCATCAGATCTCGAACCGCATCATGCGCCGCAGCCACACGACGCCGGAGCCTTCAAGAAACATGACGGCGAGCATCACCATATGCCCGGTGCCGGTGAAGATCAGCGCGTGGCGCATCGATGCGTTCAGGCCGACGATCATCATGCCGACGATGACCGGGAGGAGGGCGATGACCCAGGCCGTCATGCGGCCCTCGGCGGTCAGCGCGCGCATTTTCCGATAGACGCGCCGGCGCTCCTTGATCGTGTGGGCGAGGTGCTCCAGAACTTTGGCGAGGTTGCCGCCGGTCTGCGACTGCACGCGGATGGCGCGCACCATCATCGCGCACTCGTCGCTCGGCATGCGCTTGGCGAGGCCGTCGAGGGCGTCGTGTACGCTCTGCCCGATGTTGGCCTGTCCGACGACGCGCATGAACTCGGTGCGCGCCGGATCGTCGAGCTCGTCGATCACGAGCACGAGCGCCTGCCGCAGGCCGAGGCCCGCCCGCAGTCCGCTCGCCATCAGCCGCAGCACCAGCTCGAGCTGGTCGGCGAACTTCGTCAGGCGTTTGCGCTTCTTGTGCGCGATCAGCTGGTCCGCGGCGCAGGCGGCGAGCGTCAGCGAGATCGGGAACGCCGCGGCGCCGTAGAGGATGCTGAGGCGACCGACCACGATCAGCAGCACCCAGAGCGCGATCCCGCTGCCGAGGATGGCAAGCAGAATCTCCTCGCCACGAATGCGGATGTCCGCCTGTTCGAGCGAGAGCCGGTACTGCTCGACGTGCGGCCGCAGCGGCGCGGTGAAGCGCTGCCAGAACGAGGCCACGAAGATGCCGAGCGCACCGACCACGCCGAGGACGATCGCGTACGGGAGGACGCTCACCATGACGCCACCGCCGAGAGCGAGGGCCCGCTGCGGAGCTCGCTGAGCTTGGCATAGTCGAACGAGACGCCGAACTCGGCGAAGCGCCGCAGACACTCGGGCTGCACGCCGGTGAACTCGAACTCGCCGACGACCTTGTTGTTCTTGTCGAGACCGCGCTGATGATAGCGCACGATCTCCTGCATCGTCACGACGTCGCCTTCGAGGCCGGCGATCTCGCTGATCCCGACGACCTTGCGGCTGCCGTCGCGCATGCGCGCGATGTGGACCACCATGTCGACCGCGCCGGCGATCTGTTCGCGGATCGCCCGGATCGGCAGCTCGAAGCCGGCCATCATCACCATCGTCTCGATGCGTGAGATCGCGTCGCGCGCGCTGTTTGCGTGGATCGTGGTCAATGAGCCGTCGTGGCCGGTGTTCATCGCTTGCAGCATGTCGAGCGCCTCGGCGCCGCGGCACTCGCCGACGATGATGCGATCGGGCCGCATGCGCAGCGCGTTGCGGACGAGCTCGCGGATGCGCACCTCGCCGGCGCCCTGCAAGTTTGGCGGGCGGCCTTCGAGCCGGACGATGTGCGACTGGTTGAGGCGCAGCTCGGCGGCGTCCTCGATCGTCACGATGCGCTCGCCCTCGGGGATGAAGGACGAGAGGACGTTGAGGAACGTCGTCTTGCCGGAACCGGTGCCGCCGCAGATCACCAAATTCAGCCGGGCCTCGACCGCGGCGCGCAGGAAGTCGAGCATCGACGCGTCGATCGCGCCGATGTTGACCAGATCGTCGGTCGTGAGCCGGTTCTTGCCGAAGCGGCGGATGGTGAGCATCGGCCCGTCGAGCGCGAGCGGCTCGATGATGGCGTTGACGCGCGAGCCGTCCGGGAGGCGCGCGTCGACCATCGGCACCGACTCGTCGATGCGGCGGCCGAGCGGCGCGATGATCCGCTCGATCACGACGCGCAACTGGCGGTTGTCGCTGAAGCGCTTGTTGGTCGGCTCGATCTTGCCGTTGCGCTCGATGAAGACGCGGTTGGGGCCGTTCACCATGATCTCGGTGATGTCCGGCTGCGCGAGCAGCTCTTCGAGCGGGCCGTAGCCCAGCGCCTCGTCGATGATCTCCTGACGCAGCCGCGCCAGCTCTTCGGCGGAAAAGACCGCGGGGTACGCCGACAGGAGCTCGCGCACGATCGCGTCGATCTGCGAGCGCAGCTCGGCGATCTTCTTCGGTTCGTCCAGCGCGGCGCTGGCGGCGACGATGTCGAGCCGCTGCGCGAGCGCGTCGTGGATCTCGGTCTTGAGCAGCTCGCGCGCGGTGCGCTCCACCGTCGCGACGATGTGCGCGTCGCTGGCGTTGCCCGAGGCGACGTCCGCGGGGCTTGCGTCGCCCTTGGGACGGCGGTTGCTCGCGCGGCGGTCGCCGAGCGGCGTCTTCGCCGACGGCTTGAGCGGCTCGATGTCGTCGGGGACGGGCAGCGCGATCACCGCCGAGGCGAGGCTCTCGATCGCTTTCTGATACCGGCGGTCGCCGATCGGCGGCACGTTGCCGAGCAGTCGCGCGCCGAGCGCGCGCTCGACCTCGTCGGGCCGCACGGCGGCCTTCGCGTCCCGCTGGTTGAGCACGAGGTAGACACGCGAGGCGGGGATGCCGAAGCGTGCCAGCTCGGTCTGGACCGCGCGGGCGCTGGTGACGCCGAGCAGCGTCGGCTCGACGACGACGATGAAGTGCGCCGCGTTCACGACGAACGGGCGAACCGCCGCGGCGTAGGGCTGCGGCGAGTCGACGAGCACGAACTCCGTCGTGTCGCGCACGTCGCCGAGGATCCCGGCGACCTGGTCGGGCATCAGCGTGAACGCGCCGTCGATCGAAGCGGTGAACTCGATGCCGGCGACGTCGCCCAGGATCGTCGCCGAGGCGAGGTTGCCGCCGATCCGGCCCGCGTCGAAGTTGCGGACGCTGTCGGTGAGGACCGCGATGGAGCGCCGTCCGCTGAAGTCGGCGTCGACGAGGCCGCAGGCTTTCGCCTCGCGCAGGATGCGGATCAGCTCGACGCAGAGCGTGCTGGCGCCGACGCCGCCTTTGGCTCCGACGACGACCGCGATCGTTCCCCGCATGGCGTCAGTGCGCCGTGCCGGGCTGGACGATCTTGTCGCCGTCGATCACCGCGACCGGCGAGGCCGGTTTCGCGTTCGGTGCCGCTTGCGCGACCGGCGGCCGCGGCGCCAAGAGCGGCATCAGCTGCTGCATCGGCGAGAGCGGTGCCTCGGCGCGCGGTGCCTGAGAGCCGTTCAGCACGAGCTTTTCGACCGGCTGGCTGCGCAGGTTTTCCTTCGGCGAGCGCAGCGCGAGCCGCAGCATCGTGTTGACGTCGGCGAGCGTCAAGAGGTCGGCCTGCTTGGGCGTCACCTCGAGCGTCGCGGTCAGGAACTGCTGCGGCTGCCCCGCCGCGTCGGGAGCCGGCGTTGCGCCGGGCTCGGTCATCGTGCCGACGGAGAGCACCGTCGCGCCGCGGATGATCGTGACCGCCTTCGGTACGGCGTCGTTACGCGGCACGGTGGCGGCGATCACGTCGACTTTGTCGCCGGCCTGGATCAGGTTCGAGACGCCTTTGACGCGGTCGAGCGCGATCGAGACCGCGCGCATTCCGACATGGACGCGCCCGGGGAGGCCGGCGACCGAATAGTGGACGAGCTTGGACGCGGTGATCTGGCTGCCGGCCGGAATCTCGTTCATCGCGATCGAGCCGATCGCCGAGGCCGGGACCACCATCGCGTCGGGGTCGACTGCGTCGGCGGGACGCGACACGCGCGTCAGCATCGCGTCGGTGATCGTCGTGCGCGCCGGGATCGTGCGCGCGGCGACCAGGATCGTGCGCTGCACGGCCGGTGCCGTCGTATGGCCGACCGCTGCTAGGTAGTTGTAGGTTAGAACGCCGGTTCCGACTGCCAGGAGTCCGGCGACGGAGAGTGCTATCGTTCGCGTGTCTAGCGGACGAGCAAGAACGCGGGACATAAGAGTGCCACCCACAGGAAGAGGGCGCCGCCGGCCGCAGCGACGGCATAGGGAAGCCGTTCGCCCGTCTGAGGCAGCTGCCGAGTGATCAACGCCGTCACCATCCTTTGCGACGTCGCGAGCGCATAGAGCGAGAGAAGTCCCCCGCAGAGCGCCGTGTAGATCAAAAAGTCCGCCGCGAGGGCGGGAGTCAGCCCACAGCATCCTGCTGCGAGCAGCTTGATATCGCCGCCCCCGAACCAGGCGCGCTTGAACGCGTAGGTGCCGGCGGCGAGAAGAACGGCGAGGATCGCCACAGCGGTCCCCGCACCGGCGAGTCCGCCCGTCGTCCCGGCGACGGCGATGCCCGCGATCGCGATCGCGCCGTTCAGCGCGTTCGGGATCTTGCGTACACGCACGTCACTCACCGCAGCCACGACCGCGGCTGCGGTGAGGATCGGGACGAACGGCGGAATCACGACGGCGGGGTGATCTTGGTCGCGATCGCGTTGAACGTGTCGCTGACTTTTTGGCCGAGCGCGCCGATGGCGACGATCGCGGCAACCGCGATCAGCGAGACGACGAGGCCATATTCGACGAGGGTCGCGCCCTCATCGTCCTTGAGCATGTCGAGGAACGTAGTGGTCACGGAGAGCTCCTTCACGGACGGGTTCGTCACTTGGGGTCTTTGGGGAGGTGATCGAAGATGGATGAGTCGATGCCGGGGTTCGGCGCGGCGATGACGACCCGCGCTGAGGCGGGGGACACCCCGGGCAGCGAGGTCGCCGTAACGGTGACGTAGCTGCCGCGAGGCATCGCCGGTGCGACGATGATCGTCGCGTGGAACATGCCGTCAGTCTGCAAGGTCACCCGCCGCAGCAGCACGTCCGGAATATCGCGCGAGATCGAACCGACGAGTGTGAGGGTCACGGGCACGGAAGCAGGTGCCATCCCGTCGACAACGATCGCATCGCGACCCGTCGCCATGCGCGCCGTGATCGTGAGCGCCCCGCTCACCATCGCCGGCGTGGAGACGGATCCGGTGCGCGCGCCCTCCGTGGCACGCGCATCCGGGTTGCGTCCGGCAAGTGCGCGCAGCTGATTCACCACGTCGGCGGGAACGAACAGGTCGCCGTTCTCGTAGACGGGTGCTTCACTGGCGTACGCCACGCGGTCGTTGATCTCGTACCGGCGGTTGCCGGGGCGGAGGACGATCGTGAGTCCAGGGCGCGAGAGCGTGACCTCCGATGCGGACGCCGACCACGCATAAACGTAGCCCGCCCCTTCGGCCACCCGCATCAGCGGGGTTCCGGTGTGGGCGGTAGCCGGAGTGGCTAGAAGCGCCGCCGCAACAAACGTCGCGGCGAGGAGCCGCATCGAGAGAGTCACGCCGGGGTCATACCGTCACTAGGACGTTGGTCTCGCGTGAACGTGGGAACTTTTACGGACCGTCGACGGGACGTTGACGCGTTAACGCCCTTCGCGCGGGCAGAACGAACGCGGATGAAACCGCTGGCCTACCTCCCGTCCATCGTCGCGTCGCTCGCCATCGCCGCCCCGGCGTTTGCGCAGCCAATCGCAGCGATCTCGCTCGCGTCAGGGCGCTCGACGACGATCGAGGCGCCCGGGCTCACCCGTGTCGCGGTCGGCGACGGCCGCATCGCCGGCGTCGTTCCGGTCGGCACGCAGCAAGTGATCGTCAACGCGAAAGCCCCAGGCCATACGACCCTGCTCGTATGGGCCAACAGCGGCCGGCGCGAGTACGACGTGACCGTCACCGAGCAAACGTTGGACGATCTCGCGCAGATGCTGCGCACGACGCTCGGCGAGCCGGGCGTCACGATCGAGCCAATCGGCCGCGCGCTCGTCGTCAAAGGCGATGTCGCCGACCAAGGCCGCGCCAACCACATCGGCGACGTGCTCGGGCGCTTCGCGCTGCTCGCCAAGAACCAGAAGTACGACATCGTCAACGCCGTGACGGTCTCGCGCCCGCTCGGCGCGATTCAGAACGAACTCGCGCGCGACACCGGCGCGCGCGACGTGCGCGTGGACTACGACGCCAAGGGTAACGTGATCGTCAGCGGCCGGGTCCACGACCGGGCCGCCGCCGAGACCGTGCTACAGCGCGTCCGCGGCTTCGCCGGCGCGAACCTCGCGGTCGACGGAAAGCTGATCGACCGGCTCGTGCTCGACGTGACGCAGCAGGTCAATACCCACGTCTACATCCTCGAGGTCGACCGCACCGCCCTCACGCAGCTCGGCGTCCGGCTGCAGAGCGCCGCCGTCGATCAAAGCGGAAACGTCAGCTACGGCGACCCGCTCTTCCCGTTCTTCGACAATCCCGGAGCGACGGGTGCGAACGGTCAGACGACTCCCAGTCAAGCGACCAGCCAGGCTCTCAACATCATCAAGGGGCGTTTCATCCGCGCGGCCTTCCTCGCGCCGACGATCGACGCGCTGATCCGCAATGGGAACGCGCGCGTGCTCTCGTCGCCCGAACTGGTCGCGATGCCCGGCGCCGAGGCGAAGTTCTTGGTCGGCGGTGAGATCCCGTACGTCGTCACGAGCGGCCTCGGCTCCGTCAACGTCCAGTTCAAGGAATACGGCGTGCGCCTCGCCGTTACGCCGACGATCCTCCCGGACGGCGGCGTCGAGTCGAAGATCACGCCCGAGGTCAGCGACCTCGACTTCCAAGACGGCGTCACTGTCAGCGGGTTCCTGCTCCCGGCGTTCAGGACCAGCCGCATCACCACCGACGTCGTGACGAAGTCCGGTGAGAGCATCGTGATGGCCGGGCTGCTCCGCCGGCAAGAGACGCGCAACGTCGACAAGATTCCCGGGCTCGGCGACCTGCCGATCCTCGGCAAGCTCTTCCGCTCGACGCGCTACCAGAAGTCCGAAACCGACGTGGTGTTCGTCTTGACCCCCGAGGTGATTAGCCGATGACCAGCTTCATCGCGATGCTGCATGATGAGGATGCGGCCTCGCTGACCGAGTACGCGCTCGTGCTGGCCTTGATCGCGGTCGTCGCGATCGTCGGCCTGCAGCACGTCTACGAGGCCGTCTCCGCGACGCTCAACAACGTCTCGGACAAGCTCACGGCGTCCCAAAGCGGTCCATGAGAGGGTCTCGGGGAGCGGCGGTCCCCGAGACCGCAGTGGTTCTCGGCGTCGTGCTGACGCTGCTGTTCGGCACCTTCGAGCTCGGCCTCATCGGGCTGGCGCAGCTCGGCGGCGACGGTGCGGCGTTCGTCGCCGCGCATGCATCCGTGCTCGGCAACGACCCGAACGCCGCGATCGCCGGACCGTTTCCGACGGTCGCGCAGAACGCGACGGTCAACGTGCGGTCGTCGCAGCCCGACGCGACGAGCGTCGACGTCGACTACAACGTCGCGGCTTCGTCGAACCGGCACGGCGGGGCGCAGGTCGTCCGGCCGACGCACACCCAGGCGACGATCACCAACACCGGCGTCGGGCTCGGCGCGATCCTGCCGAAGACCTCGCTCTCGAGCGGCGTCATCGAAGCCAACATGATGGTCTCGGGCGTCGGCTTCGAACTCGACGGGAACCCCTACAATTCGGCGGCCGACTTCTCGAAGCAGAAGAGCTACTTCAACGACGACGGGAATGCGCCGCCGTATCACATCGGTTTTCGCTTCCTTTATCACTGCGAGCCGAGCGCGCACGCCGGTTGCAGCCCGAACACGCCGCTCTGGGCTTCCGGCTTCGCCGAGTATCTCGACGGCAGCAACTGGACCGCCCCGCAGAATGGGATCGGACCGGGGGCAACGTACGCAGCGATGTCCATCCATCAGCAAGTCTACGCGACGATCGGCGCCAAGCTGAACGCGATGTCGTGGCCGGGCGGCGACGCGAAAGGCACGGTGCTCGATCCGTCGCAGCCGTGCATGGCGACGGTCAACAACTGGGACATTGCGATGCCGCCGGGCTACGTCATCGGGACGACCGCGATCGGTACGTATCCGCTCAACCCGCTCGGGAACACGCCCGGATGTTCCTGAACTCGCGCTCGCGCGGCCAGACGCTGCCGATCTGGTCGCTCGGCATCGCCGCGGCGCTCGTCCTCGCGTTCGCCGCGATGCAGTACGGCGAGGTCCTGCGCTGGCAGGTGCGCGCGCAGAATGCGGCCGATGCCGCCGCATCCGCGGCGCTCTCGGCGCAGACCCAGACCTGGAACCAGCAGCTTTCACTGCTTTACGCCGCGGCGGTCGAAGAATGGCGGATCCGGCACCTGCTGACCGGCCTGCAAGCCGCCGCGTACAACGATTCCGGCTGTACCGGAACCGGCTGCTCCGCGGCCTTCGCGCAGTTGAAGACCGAGTATCTCCGGGCGGTCGCACGCTACACGACCGACGTCCAATTGATCAACCGTACCTCCCAGTACACGCAGGCGCAGGCGACCGCCGACGCGCGCGCGCTGGTGCAGCAGCTCCAGCAGAACTGCGGAAGCGCCAACGGCGGCGACTGCTCGTTCACGTACAGCGTCGTTCGGGTACAGGCGCGTTCGGCGCTCAACGACGTGGAGCAAGACGGCGGAGCGTGGGTGATCAACAATCCCGGCACGCCGGCGACCGTCAAGACCGACTACGTGCCGGTGCAGATCGAAATCGTCACCTGCGCGAAGGTCGCGCCGATCGTGCCGTCGTTCCTGAACTTCCAGCCGCCGACGTTCACCGCGATCGGACGAGCCGCCGCGACCTCCGCGATGGTCACGCAAGAGTGGCTGCAGCCGGGATATCAGGTCAATCCGCGCACGGGCCAAGCGTTCCAGCCGGTCGAGCAGTACGCACCCGGCACGAACGCGACCGGCCCGAACGGCTGGAACTGGTTCGCGATCAACTTCGGCGGCAACCCGGCGACCGCGTTCCCGAAATGGGACGCGTACGCCGAGCGCGTCGGCGGCCCCGAGTTCTCCGCGGTCACCGGCTGGTGGAACACCGTCCCGATCAAACCGTTTTCGGGACAGCTCGATACGGGGGCGCTCGCATGCAGCACGTCGTGACCAGCCGTTCGCGCGGGCAGGCGCTGATCGAGACCGCGGTCGCGCTGCCCGTCTTTCTGCTCGTCATGTTCGGCGTCGTCTGGGCATTGCAGACCGGCGTGCTCGGCGAGCGCGTCGAGATGGTCGCGCGCTACGGCGGAATGGTGACGGCCGAGATCAACCCGTACCAGCAGTACAGCCTGTACGCCGCATACAGCGCGGCGGCCGGTGCGCCGTTGC
>CALEOJ010000102.1 GCA_937910425.1 uncultured candidate division WPS-2 bacterium | reverse complement strand
GACGCCGCCCGCCGGTGGAACCTCGAGTGCGCCCGCCTCACTGGTGTTTTCGATCGCGATCCCCAGCGCGAGCGGCACGAGCAGCGCACAGCGCCGCGCGCGCTACATCTCGGCCGGGACGAAGTCGGCGACGATCGCGTTCGGCGCGAACCGCCAGACCGTGAACTGCACGACGACGTGCGTCGCCACGCTGATCGCGAGCCCGGGGCAGCAGACGTTCACCGCCGCGCTCTACGACCAGCCGAACGGCAGCGGCAACGTCCTCGCGATCGGCGCGACGACCGCGACGATCGTCGCCGGCGCGCAGAACGTCGTCTCGGTCGCCTTCGGCGGCGTTCCGGCGAAGCTCGCCGTCTCGCTCGCCAGCGCGTCCGCGAGCGCGGGCAGCGCGGCAGTGATCCCGGTCGTCGTGCAGGTGATCGACGCGGCAGGCTACACGATCGTCGGCCCGGAGCCGTACGCAAACGCGATCGCGGTCGTCAGCGACGACAGTTCCGGCGCGACCACCCTCTCACGCAGCACGCTGTCGGCGCCGGGCGACGCGCTCACGCTCAGCTACAACGGCTCTGCGACGGTCGCTGCGGTTCACATCAGCGCGAGCGTCCCGGGTGCTTCCGTCGCGGCGCAGAGTGCGACGCTCACCATCGCTCCGGCGGCCGCGAAGCCGTCGCCGACGCCGCTGCCGACGCAGCCGCCGCAGGCCGGGACGTTCCCCGACCACGTCCGCACGCACGCGTACTACGGCCTCAACGGCATCAATGCCGACGTCCCCGCGTCGTACATGGCCGCGCACGTCGATATCGTCGAGGACGACGGGTACACCGCTGCGCACGCCGACGCGTTCAAGCGCGCCGGCGGGAAGACGGCGATCGCGTACACCGACCCGACCTACGCGGCGCACTGCCCGCCGCCGTTCACCGCGCCCGCCGGCAAGTGCGGCGGCCAGATCGCCAACCTGATCCCCAACGACGAGTCGGCGTACGTCCACGACGCGACCGGCGCACGCGTCCACCGCTACAACGACCCCTATTTTCAGTATCAGGAAGTCTTCAACGTCGGCGCACCGTCCGCGCAGCACGCCTACGCGCAGATGGTCGCATCGATCCTGGCCGCCTCACCGCTGCTCGACGGTTTCGAAGCCGACGACTCGGGGAGCCCGATCACGAGCAGCGGCGGCGTCTTCGGTTCCTCGCTCTATTACAACTTCAACGCGATCGGGGTCGAGATCCCCGACGACGCGGCCTGGATCGCCGGCGAATCCGCGATGCTGGCCGCCGCGGGAAAGCCGTTGATGATCAACGGCGGCGACTCGGCGACCTGGGGACCGGCATACGGCGGCGCCTTCCTCGACCTGCCGTACGTCAGCTCGCAGCAGTTCGAAGGCTGCTTCAACAACGCCGGCAACTACCTCTACACCGACGCCGAAAACAAGTTCGCCAAAGAAGAAGACGGCCTCATCGCGGTCGTCGCGCATCACAAGTCGGCGGTGTGCTTCCCGACCGGCGACACCTCGCCGGCACATCGGATGTACGCCTATGCCGCGTGGCTGCTGACCTACGATCCGATGTACTCGGTTTACGAGACCGACGTGCCGATGTCCGACGGCGAAGCGCTCTACCCCGAGACGCTGCTCGTCCCCGCGCAGCCGCGCGCGACGGCGACCGAGATCGGGCAGCTCCGGCAGGGCGGCGTCTGGGTACGCGAGTTCGCCGGCTGCGCGATCGCCTCGGTTCCGATCGGTCCGTGCGCGGCTGTCGTGAACTCCTCCCCCTCGGCGAGCGCCGCCGTCCCGGCACTATCGACCGCGTACGGACACCAGATCGTGCTCGATCCGCAGAGCCACTACCACGGCGGGAAAGCGAACGTCGTGGCCGGTGTCCCGGCGTCGCTCGCGCCCGGTACCGCGGCGATCCTCGTGCGCTGACGCCGTCGTGGGGCAGGCGCGACGCCGCCGGCGTCGGATGACGACGACGATGCGATACGCCCTGCTCGCGACGGTCGTGCTCGCCGCCGGTATCGCCGCGGTTCCGCTCGCGCTGCACGCCGCGGCCCC
>CALEOJ010000101.1 GCA_937910425.1 uncultured candidate division WPS-2 bacterium | reverse complement strand
CTGCGGACGGTGCGCGGCTGGCTGCCGCCGGCCGTTGCGCGCGAGGGCATTCCGCTCGGCGCGGTCCGGCCGCGAAAGGACGCGGTCGCGATGGCGATCCCGCTGAGCACAGCGTTCCGGTCCGCTCTGCGCGAACGCGGTCCCGCCGCCCGCGAGCGCGCGGACCCGTGCTGGAGTTCGGACCACATCTGACGCCGCAAGGGGCCGCTCTTCGCAACCGTGGAGGTTCGATGCCTGACGCTGCTCCTGCTCTCCGCGTCCACGCGTTCATGCTCGGCGTGCGCGATATCGACGCGTCGGTCGCGTTCTACACCGACCGGCTCGGCCTGACGCCGTGCGGGCACTTCGAAGACTTCGCGTTCTTCGACGCGCACGGGACGATGATCGCGCTCAGCGCTCAGCTCGCGCGCGCCCGTCCGTCGGACGGTCCCATCCCGGTCGAGATCGTCCTCGCCGTCGACGGCGTGCGCGACGCCTACGAACGGCTCGCGGCGCGCGGCGTCACGTTTCTGAACGAACCGCACTCGATCGATGGCACGAACGACGTGGCCAACTTCGAGGACCCGGATGGAAACGTGTTCTCGCTCTACGGCCCCGCTATTCGCGAGGCGTTAGCGACGCACGATCCGACCAACACCGAGTGGCAACGCGATCTCTCGGTCAGCCTCAGCAGGATCGGCGATGTGCTCGTGGCCCAGCGAGACGGGCCGGGAGCACTTGACGCCTATCGCAAGAGCCTCGCCATCGCCGAGGCGTTAGCGGAGCGCGACCCAGGAAATGCTCGAGCACAGGTCGACGAGGCCATGGTGTGTGCGAGGCTCGGGACGATCCGGCATGGGCAAGACATGACACTGCGGCGTCAATTCTTGCTTCGCGGGCGAGACATCCTGATGAAGCTCAAGTCTGCCGGAAAGCTCATGCCGAATCAGGACTGGATCGATTGGTTCGACAGAAAGCTCGACGAGCTGAGATAAGGCTCTGGAGTTCGGCGAGGGCGTCCGACCACGGACGTTCCGAATACCGGCGTCAGAACAGTTTCAGCTCGCGCGCTGTTTCTTCGGTGAGCGAGGCGACGCGCGTGCCGAGCAGCCGGATCGGCAAACCCTGCATCCCCGCGCGCTGCCAACACCAGAGCGCTGCGTCGTGGATCGCGTCGGCGTCGTCGGTCGCGACGGCGAGCGAGGTCTGGCGTCCGGTGATCGTGTGGTCGGCCTTTTTGATCTTCACGCCGACAGTACACGCGCGCAGCTGGTGCTTCTGCAGACCGGTCGCGAGTTCGTCGGCCTGCACGCGCAGCAGCGCCAGGATGCGCTGCTCGTCGCGCTCGTCGTACTCGAACGTCTCTTCAGTGGAGATCGACTTGCGCTCGCGGGACGGGTCGACCTCGCGGTCGTCGATCCCGCGCGCAAGATCGCGGTAGAACGTTCCGGCCCGGCCGAACAGCTCGTAGAGCCGCGCTTCGCCGAGCGCCACCACGTCGCCGATCGTGCGCACGCCGGCGGCTTCCAAGCGCGGCTGCGTCTTCGGGCCGATCCCCCACAGCCGTCCGACCGGCATCGGCGCGAGGTATTCGGCCTCCGTTCCCGGCGGCACGATCGTAAGACCGTTCGGTTTGTTCGCGTCGCTCGCGATCTTCGCGACCATCTTCACCGTGGCAACACCAGCGCTCACGGTCAGTCCCACCTCGTCCCGCACGCGCGCGCGAACGCGCTCGGCGAACGCGATCGCCCCGTCGAGATCCGCTCCGGCAGCGACGAACGCTTCGTCGAGCGAGAGCCCCTCGACCGCGCGATCGTCCTCGCCGAAGATCGCGAAGACGCGCTGCGAGGTCTCGCGGTACGCCGTGAAGTTGGGCGGCACGACGAGCAGCTGCGGGCAGAGCTCGAGCGCGCGGTAGAGCGGCATCGCGGAGCGCACGCCGAACGGCCGCGCCTCGTACGAGGCGGTGAGGACGACGGCGCGGCGCGAGCGGCCCGAGACGGCCAGCGGCGCACCGCGCAGCGCGGGATCGTCGCGCTGAGCAACCGACGCGTAAAACGCGTCGAGATCGAAATGAACGATCATTCGGCGAGGATCATCGACGGAGGCGGGTCGGCGCGGCTCAGTCCGCCGGCGGGGGCTGCTCCGACTGCGCCTCGACGATCGCGATGAGGTCGGCGCCCTGGTCCCCGGTGATCGAGACGGCGATCTGACCTTCGGGCGTCGAGCGCACGACTTCGCCGACGAGCTCACGCTCCTTCCCGTCCGGACCGGTCACGGCAACCCGCAGCCGCGTCCCGGCGGGCAGCGCCTGGGCGACCAACAGCATCCCGCGGCCCGAGACGTTCTCGGTCGTACCGTGCTTCACGGTGCCGTCGGGTCCGCGGTACACCACGGGTAGCCGGATCACGATCCGCTTGGCGTGCCGGCGTTCGGGCGTTTCGCTCACGGTGAATCCTCCAGTCTCATACGGCGACGTGCTCCAGGACCGTTCGCAATGTCGCGATGTTCCGAGCGTCGTCGTCCTCTTCGCCCGGGGTCTCCAGAATCGCGACCTTTCCCCGTACTCCCGGGTGCGCGACGATTGCGCGGAACCCTTCGATCCCGATCCGGCCCTCCCCGATGTGCCAGTGCCGGTCGCGGTGGCCGCCGAGCTCGATCTGCGTGTCGTTGAAGTGGAACATCACCACGCGGTCGAGCCCGAGCTCGCGTTCGACCAGCTCGAAGAAGCGCTCGACCGCCTCGCGGGTGTCGATCGCGTAGCCGGCCGCCCAGGTATGGGCGGTGTCGAGGCAGACGCGCAGGTTCGGGTGTCCGATCGCCCGGACGAACGCGCCCAGCTCTTCGATCGTCCCGCCGCACAGCTGGCCGGCTCCGGCGCTGTTCTCCATCACGAGCGCGACGTTCGGGTCGATCCCCTCGAGCGCGTCCTCGAGCGCCGCGACGACCGCTGCGAACCCGTGCGCGCGGTCGCGCGCCCCGTACGAGCCGAGGTGGGTGTTGACGTACGCGATCTCGCCGGCCGCCGCGACCTTGAGATCGTTCTTCAGCAGTTTCAGCGACCCGGCGACGATCTTCGGATCGTCGCTGGCGAGATTGATCAGATACGACGTGTGGATCGCGGCGAGCGCGATCCCGGCGGCGGCGCGCGCCGCCGCGAAACGCTGCAGCGCCGGGGCGTCGATCACGCCGACGCGATACGTCTTCGGGTTGCCCGCGAAGAACTGCAGCGCGCTACAGCCGAGCTTCGCCGCGTACTCGACCGCCGCATCGTACCCGCCGGAGACGCGGATGTGCGAACCGATCAGCACGACTGACGGCACACTTAGGTCCGGCCTAGATAGAGTACTGCAACGTGCGCACGTCCAGCCGCGCGTCGCGCGCGCCGTACGCGTTCACCAGCCGCACCTCGAGCGCGTCGAGCCAACGGCCCGACTGGGCGCCGTGCGCGACGCGCACCTCGGCGCGCGCGCGCTCCAAACCCATCCAGTCGTCGACGGTCGTGCGGATCAGCGCCGGGATCGCGCGCACGGTGCGATCGGTGAACCCGTCGCCGCCGTAGAACGCGCGGAAACCGCCCCCGAGCGGTTCGGGGACCGCAGCGAGCCCGGTGTCGTGCGTCGCGCCGGCGCGGTGCCCGAGCACGTCGGATTCGGTCGAGAGCGTCTGCCACCACACCGCGACGAGACCGCCTTTGCGGACGACCCGCACGAGCTCGCCGATCGCGGCCGGCCCATCGAGCAAGTGGAACACGTCGGCGGCGATCGCCGCGTCGAACGACGCCATCCCGTCCCGAGGTTATCGGCGGTGGCCGAAGTTGAATTGGCGCGCGCGCATCCCGGTCGGCATGAAACTCTTCGCCCGCGGTGAGGCCATCGCGCGCGAGGGGTTTTTCTCGAACGTCGTTCCGGTGAGCAGCACGGCGTCGGACGGGCGCTCGCGACGGCCGACCCGGCCGATCAGCTGTTCGACCTCGGATTCGCCGAACGCATCGGAATCGGTGATGACGATCAGGTCGGCGGCCGGGATGTCGATCCCGCTGCCGATCAGGTTGGTCGCCGCCAGCACCGCCGGCGACTTGCCGCGGAAGCTGTTCATCATCTCGATGCGCGTGCCGACCTCGTTGACCTTCACGCCCTTGCGCCGGTAGCGTTTGCTCTGTTCGCTGGTGTCGGCCATGTCGCCGCGCAGCTGCTCGACGTCGATCCCGTATGTCTGCTCGAGCCGCTCGGCCAGCCGCGGAACGTCGCCGCGCGTGCGGCCGATGACGAAGATCCGCGAGCCGCGCGTGAGATGCTCCTTTATCAGCACGTCGGCGCGCGACAGTTGTTCGGCCGGCGGCTCACCCCACACGCCTTCCACCTTGTGGATCTTGGTCGGAAGCACGTCGAACGGCATCTTCTTCATCGAGACGACGTTCTTCATCGCGCCGATGCGGTCGAGGAAACGCCGCAGCTCGTCGGGCGTCGCCGACGCGAACAGCATCGGGCAGTCGAGTTTCTCGAGCAGCCGCAGGTGTTCGCGCTCATCGAACGCGTTGACGTCGTCGACGAAGAGCAGATCGCTCTTGTCGATGATCTCCCAGTGCCGGTCGATCGTCAGCATCATCGCCGAGCCGACGACGACGTGGATCGAGCCGTTCTCGATCCCGGCTTCGACCGCGCGGCGTTCGCCCGGCGCGGCACCGCCATGGATCTGTCCGACGCCGATCCCCGTCCCTTCGAGGCGTTCGGTGAAGTAGGTGATGTGCTGGCGGATCAGGTCGCGCGTCGGCGCCAGGATCACGACGTAACCGCCGGTCTTGAGGATCGTGTCGACCGCGACGCGGAGCATCACTTCGGTCTTGCCGGAGCCGGTCGGGGCCTTGAGCAAGTACTCGAACGTCCCGTTGTCGAGGCCGGTGGTGATGGAGTCGACCGCTTTGCGCTGGTCGTCGGTGAGCCGGAAGCTCTCGCCCGGCTGGATCAGTTCGTGGATCAGCGCGACGCGCTGACAGTTTTCGTCGATCGTCGCCCACACGTCGGCGGGGACGAGACTCTTCGATGCGGCTAGACCGCTGATGGCGTAGGCTCCGTTTCTGGTTCTGCGGCGGTCGTCTCGACCGGCGCCCTGCTGTTTGTTTCGTCCGTCTCGGACTCTGTCGTCTCGCTCTCCTGGACCGCATCAGCGGCGGCAGAAGTTGCCTCGTCCCGGCGAGCGGGCGCCTCGTCGTGCGGCACGAGCAGCGTGGCGATCGGCAGCGCGAGCTCGACGGGGGTCGCCGCGTCGATGTCGACCGCGGGCAGCTCCTCGAGCGAGCGCAAGCCGAACGCCTCGAGGAACTCGGGGGTCGTCTTGTAGAGGATCGGCCGGCCGGGGACGTCCTTCCGGCCCGACTCGGTCAGAAACCGCCGGTCGACGAGGGTCGCGATCACCGAGTCGGCCGAGACCCCGCGGATCCCCTCGATCTCGCCCTTGGTGACCGGCTGCATGTAGGCGACGATCGCGAGCGACTCGAGCGCCGCCGGCGAGAGGTTGCTCTTGGGCGGGAGCAGGTAGCCCTCGACCGCCTCGCGCGCCGCCGAAGCGCTGGCGAACCGGTAGCCGCCGGCGATCTCGCGCAGCACGATCCCGCGGTGGGCGAACTCTTCGTCGATCCGCTGCAGCGCGACGGTCACCTCGCTCTGCTCGGCGCCGGTGAGCTTCGCAAGCTCCTTGATCGAGAGCGCTTCGGAGGCGACGAACAGGAGCGCCTCGATGTTGCGCTGGAGGTGGCCGGTTTCGAGGAGTTCAGGCTGCACGGTCGGCTTGCGGGACGGCGAGGAGCTCGATGTCCCCGAACGCCTCGTCCTGCGCGACGCGGATGCGCTCGCGCCGGACCAGTTCGAGGACGGCGAGGAAGGTGACGATGATCGCCAGGCGGTCGAGCCCGGCGCAGAGGCCGAAGAACGAGGCCTTGCCCTGCCGGCGCACGGCGCGGACGACGACGTCCATCTGCTCGCCCAGCGAGACGCGCTCGCGGACGATGCTGCGCTTCTCGGGCTTTGCCCCCCGCAGCGCCGCGGCGAGCGCGCCGGCCAGTTTCGCCGCGTCGATTTTGTAGCGCTGGACGAAGTCCGCGGTCGCATCGCCGCCGTCCGCCCGCAAGTAGTACGCCGACGCCTCGGCGGCCAGCGCCTTGAGCTCCTGGCCGGCGTCGCGATACTTCGAGTACGCCAGCAGCCGTTCGCGCAGCCGCGCCTCGACGGCTTCGGCCGACTCCTCGGGATCGACGGCGAACTCGATCGGGATTGGCGGCAGCAGCGCCTTCGACTTCAAGAACACGAGCGTCGCCGCAACGACGAGGTAATCGGCGGCGAGCTCGACGTCGATCGCCTCCATCGCCTGGATGTAGGCGAGATACTGGTCGGCGACGGCGGCCAGCGGGACCGTCGCGATGTCGAGCTGGCGCTCCTTGACCAGGTTCAGCAGCAGATCGAGGGGACCGTCGAAGACGTCGACCGAGACGCGCAGGGCGAGCGGAGCCGTCAAAATCAGGCGCTCGAATCCCTCACGGCTTGACCCGCGGTGACCGTCTCCGGCTCGAAGATGCCGCTGCCTTCCTGCTCGAGCCATTCGTGTGCGAGATCGACCAGCCGCTTCTCGTTGACGTATTTCAGCGACTTTTTCGCGGCCTTGATCTCGAACCACCGCGCCTCGTCGACCTCGTGGTCGTGGTTCGCCGTATCGCCCGACAAGTAGCGCATCAGGTAGAAGTGGACGGCCTTCTTGTGCTTGGTGCGGTTCAGGAAGAACCAGTACGAGATGTCCGACAGCTTGATGAGGATCTCGGCCCAGCAGCCGGTCTCCTCACGGACCTCACGCAGGGCGGCCTGCTCGTGGGTCTCCCTCGCCTCGACGTGCCCCTTCGGCAGGGACCAAACGCGCGGCTCGCCTCGCCCGATGAGCAAGGCTTCCAACCCATTGCCGTTCCGCCGCAGCACCAGGCCGCCGGCGGAAACTTCGTATTTGATCCGCATCGTCGTTTCCCGGAGAACAGATCCAGCCCGATGGATCGGGCTGGGGTTTTCTCTAGTATATCGCGAGGTCCCAAGAAGAACCCGTTCCCGGGAACCGCCCGGCGAGTCGCTCCTATGGGGTCGGCAGCGCGCGGACCGGGATGCGGAACCAGATCGTCCGCGAGCTCAGCGAGACCGGCCCCGAGGTCGGATCCTCGGCCACGATCGCGGCGGGCGCACCGCTCGGCAGGCCGGCCGGCGGGATAAACGCCTGGGGCTGCGCGACGGCGTCGTCGGGCGAGCGCAGCGGGCCGAAGCACGTCCGGCAGCGCAGGTGCGGCGCGACGTAGGCGATCGTCTCGACC
>CALEOJ010000100.1 GCA_937910425.1 uncultured candidate division WPS-2 bacterium | reverse complement strand
TGCTCTTCCGATCGCGGCGGGGAGTCCGAGTCCGACCGTCCCGAAATAATCGGCTTGCGTGCGGATCGCGAAGACCGCCGGGATTTGCGCGCGCAGCACCCGCACCGCGTGCGCCGAGAACTTGAGCGCAAGCTGCTGCGCGTAGCGCGCCGCCGTCGCCTTGTCGTAGGCGACGAGGTACATCTCGTCGTTGCGGATTCCGTGCACGGCGAGCCGCGCGAACACGGGATCGCGGAAGCCGGTCAGCTTGGCCTGGTCGAGCAGCGCGGAACCGGCGTACACCGCCGCACTCGGTGACGTTGATACCTGACCGCCCAGCTCTTCCTGAACGGCCAGCGAGGTCAGCCCGGCACGGCGGAGCGCGATCAGGAAGGCGCGCTGGTCGTACGCGTAGGAGCGCGCCAGCGATTGAAAGTCCTGATCGTCCATCACGATCTCGACGCGATTCGCGCGGTGCTCGTGCCGTTCGCGGCGCGCCGCGACGTACAAACACGCGAGCAGACCGATTGCGAGGACGGCCAGCAAGAGGCGGCGGTAGGTCACGGGCGGCGTCTTTCGCCGGAGCCCTGCGGGGACCGCTCGGCTGTGGGATCGGGCGCGGTCGAAGCTGTGAATATCCTGGGAAAACAACAAGACCCGCCGTGAGGCGGGCCTTGCTGCCGTCGCGTAGCAGGTTGCCCTACTACCGGGTGTGGGCGACGATCTGTGTTGCGTCGTGATACCGACGCGGCCCACCTATGCCGACGACGAATGCATTGTTTGAAAGTACGCTATCGAATCCTTGCGCGCTGCCTAGCGCTTGGTTAAGACTCCGTAAGCGTCAGGAGCGCCACGCCGGCGCGCGTTTTGAAACGAATGCGTCCATCCCCTCCTGTGCGTCGTCGGCGAGCGCGTTCATCGACATGACTTCCTTCGCGTACGCGTACGCCTTGGGCTGGTCGAGATCGATCTGCGCGTAGAACGCCGCTTTCCCGAGGCCGACGACGAAACGCGCGGCCGATGCGATGCGCAGCGCCAGCGCCCGCGTCGACGACTCGAGCTCGCCGGGCGCGACGACGCGGTTGACCAAACCCCAGTCGGCTGCGGTTCGCGCGTCGACCATCTCGCCGGTGAGCAGCATCTCCATCGCGCGTTTGCGGCCGATCGCGCGGGTGAGCGCGACCATCGGCGTCGTGCAGAACAGGCCGATCTTCACGCCCGGCGTGGCGAACTTCGCCTCGCTCGACGCGATCGCGAGATCGCACGTCGCAACGAGCTGACACCCGGCGGCGGTCGCGATCCCCGCGACCTCCGCGATGACGGGTTGCGGGATCGCCTGCAGCGTCTCCATCAGTCGCACGCACGTGTCGAACACGGTGCGGTACTCCTCGACGCTGCGCTCCAGCATCTCGCGCAGATCGTGACCCGCACTGAACACCGGCCCGACGCCGCGCAGGATCACGACCTTCGACGAGCGGTCGGCGCCGATCGCCTCGAACGCTGCGATCAGTTCGTGCATCACGTCCAGCGAGAGCGCGTTGCGCTTCTCGGGACGGTTCAAGGTGACGACGGCGATGCCGTCGTCCGCGGTCTCGGCCTGGATGAAGCGATACGGCGTCGCGACGATCATCCGCATCTCTTCGACGCCACGGGGTGAGACCCGTCTACAGACCGCGCGGCCAGGGGAGGCCGATGGTGAGCGCGCCTTCCAGCGAGGTCGGGCCGCCGGGGATCGGGCGCCGCTGCTGGACCAGCACGCGGGCGTGCGGCGTCACGTGCGCTTCGGCGTACCAGAGCAGGCTCCGCGACGCCGCCGGCGCCGCCGCGCCGTCTTCGCGGATCCCGACGAACGCGTGCGTGCCGAGCCGCCACCGCAGCCGGGCGAAACCGCCGGTCGAGTCGATGAGCCCGCCGACGCCGTCGGCGTTCTGGTCGCGTCCCCACCACTGCTCGGCGAGCAGCTCCAGCCGCCCGCGTCGCGCCTCGAGCGAGGCGCCGACGCGATGGTACGGGTCGGCGAACGCCGGGCTGCCGAGCACCGAGATCGAGCGCGAGCCGGCGAGCGCGTCGACGCCCCCGTGGACGTCGTCGCCGAGTGGGAAGCGCGCGAAGACCCCGAGCTCAGGGGCCGCGAACGACTCGTTGCGGCCGGTGACGACCGGTTTGCCCTCGCGCTCCGCCGCGAACGTCTCCGGTGCGTTGTACCAGCGGGCGCCCAGCGCGCGCGCGCCGGCGCCGACCTGCGGCTTGACGGAGGCCCCCATGCCGAGCGCGTTCGGCGCGCAGGTCGACGACGCCGCCCGCGGTAGACTAGCGCATGCCTGAAGCGTACATCATCGCCGCAGCTCGAACCGCCGGCGGACGGAAAGGCGGAAAGCTCGCCGCCTGGCATCCGGCGGACCTTGCGGCGAAGGTGATCGACGCGGTCGTCGCGCGCTCCGGCGCGTCGCCCGACGCGATCGACGACGTGATCCTGGGCTGCGTCGTCCAAATCGGTCAGCAGGCGATGAACGTGGCGCGCAACGCCGTGCTGGCCTCGGGGCTGCCCGAGAGCGTCCCGGGGACGACGATCGACCGGCAGTGCGGTTCCTCCCAGCAGGCGCTGCATTTCGCGGCGCAAGCGGTGATGTCGGGCGCGATGGACGTCGTGATCGCGGGCGGCGTCGAGAGCATGAGCCGCGTCCCGATCACACTCTCGGTCGCGCTGCCGGCGCAGAACGGGTACGGCGTCTACAAGAGCCCGCGCATGGAAGAACGCTATCCCGGCGTGGAGTTCAGCCAGTTCAGCGGTGCCGAGGCGATGGCGCGCAAGTACGATCTCTCGCGCGACGAGCTCGACACATACACCTACGAGAGTCATCGCAAGGCGCGCGAAGCGACGCAGGCCGGCTGGTTCGACGACGAGATCGTCCCGGTCGACGTCGAGCTATCCGACGGCACCACCGCATCGCATACCGTCGACGAAGGGATTCGCTTTGACGCCAGCCTCGAGGCGATCCGTGCGGTGAAGCTGCTGCAGCCCGACGGCCGGGTGACCGCCGCGAGCTCGAGCCAGGTCAGCGACGGCGCGTCAGCGTGCATGGTCGTCAGCGAACGCGGGCTCGCGGCGCTGGGCGTGAAGCCGCTCGCGCGCATCCATCACCTGAGCGTGCTCGGACACGACCCGGTCATCATGCTCGAGGCGCCGATCCCGGCGACGGAGCGCGCGCTGCGCAAGGCCGGGCTGACGATCGACGAGATCGACCTGTTCGAAGTGAACGAGGCGTTAGCGCCGGTTCCGCTCGCGTGGCTG
>CALEOJ010000099.1 GCA_937910425.1 uncultured candidate division WPS-2 bacterium | reverse complement strand
CCCTACACGACGCTCTTCCGATCTCCGGCGAGGGTCCCGGCGGTTTCGGGGGCGGCAGTTTCCGGATGCACGGGTCGCACGGGTTCGACGCGATGGGCCTCGCCGAAGCGATGAAGATCGACAGCAGTCCCGAGGCAAAACAGCTCGCCCAGACGGCGGTCGACGCGAACGCTGCCGCGCAGCGCGCGGCGCTGGCCGGAAATGTCGCCGAAGCCGCCCGGCAAACCCGGCTCAGCGTGGACCTCATGTCGGCAGTGAACGCGCTCGTCGCGCTCAACCATCCCGAGCTGCACCGGTCGACCGCCCCGCGCATCGAAATTCAGCGCGAAATGCGTCCGCCGCCGGGCCAGTAAGGGGCGCCGCAAGGGACCGAGGCGAACGGATCCGTCAGGACGGGCCCGGCGCGCTGCCTCGTGCAGCCCACACCCGGCGTCGGGTCCGTCCGCGATGAGCGGTAGCTCAAGGCGCCAGGACGGCGACGGCTCTTCGACGGCGGGCCCACGCGCGATTCGACGATCAGGCGCGGGGTCGAGCAGTCGCGGAGTGTAATGCAGCGCGTGGCTCGTCGGGGCCGTCTATGAAATGCGGTGAGCGTCGGTGCCCGGTGATGCCATGACGCTGGCACAGCGCCGCAGGAGAATGACCTTGTGGCATCGCGCTTCGACGGCCAGCTCCGGTGGCTGCACAAAGTACGGCTCTACCCAACCTGCGCGCAAGAACGCGCGCTGGTCGCGATGCTGCGCGTCACCCGCGAGCTCTACAACGCGTTGCTCCAGCAGCGCCGTGACGCTTGGACGACCCGCCGCGTCTCGCTGCCGAGCCGCGAACAGTACACGCAGATCACCGAACTGCGCGACGCCGAGGCGCGGTTCGCCGCGGTCTATCGCGAGTGCGAAGACGCCATCCTGCACCGTTTGGACCTATCCTTCGCCGCGTTCTTCCGGCGCCTGAAACGCGGCGAGTCGCCGGGGTATCCGCGCTTCAAGCCTCCTAGCCGCTGGAATCAGCTCGAGTTTCCACACGGCGACCGCGCGCTCAAGTTCGACGACCTGCAACGGCGAGTGTCCGTGCCGAGCGTCGGGTCGATTCGACTCCGCAAAGGTCGTACCGTGCCAGAGTTTGGGCGTGCTTTCCTCGTGACCAAGAACGGCCGCTGGTACGCGGTTTTCGAGGGGCATCGGCTTCCATCGCCCTTGCTGGCGAGCGGGTCCAGTGTCGGGGTCGACCGCGGCATCCGTGTCCTCGCCGCGCTCTCCGACGGCACGACGATAGAGAACCTGCGGCCTGGTTCGCGCCGCAAGGCGGTGGTCGAGCGGCACCAGCGCGCCCTCGAGGCGGTCACCGTGAAGGACGCGATCGGCAGACCGCTCAACGCGAAGGACGCTGCCCGCATTGCCGCAGTCCGTCGACTCGCTCGAGCCAAAGAATGCGAGGCGAACGCACGCCGCGACTGGCTGCACAAGGTCAGCCGTCACATCGTGCAACGATTTGACCGCATCGCCCTGGAGTCGCTGCGGCTGCGTTCGATGACGCGCAGCGCTAAAGGAACGCCGGAGGAACCCGGCGTTGGGGTGCGCGCGAAGGCGGGGTTGAACCGAGCGCTCTTGGACGCCGGGTTCGGGATGCTGTCGACCTTGATCCGCGAGAAAGCTGGAAACGCTGCTCGCACGGTGATCGAGGTCGATGCCAGATACAGTTCGCAGACGTGTGCCGCGTGCGGGCATGTCTGCAAAGAAAGCCGGGAGGGCGTTATTTGCCTGCGTTCGCTGTGGCCATGAGGCCGACGCGGACGTGAATGCTGCTCAGGTCATCCTCCTGCGGGCGGAGTCGCCGCCCATGAGAGCACCGGGCATCGCTCGGGGCAGGCAGCACGATGCGGCCTGACCACGCTCACGACGAACTTGCTTGGTCCTCAGACGAGCTTGGCGAGGTTTGCAGCGAACGTCGCGACGGTTTTCTGCGCGACGCCTTCGATCAGACGGCCGCCGACCGTTGCCACGATCCCGCTGATCTGCGCGTCGGTGCGCAGGGTGACGTGCGTCGTGCCGTCGCGCGCGGTCGCGGTCGAGACGATCGTCGCGCTGACGCCGCCACGGCCGCGCAGCTCGTCTCCCTTCACCGTGAGCGTCGCGACGTGCGCCGCATCGTCGAACGACACCACCACGATCGTCGCCCGGTAACTGACCGAGACCGGCCCGACCTTGACCGCGACCTTGGCGCGGTACGTCCGCTCGTCGACCACCTCGGTGATCTCGGCATTCGGGATGCAGGTCGCGACGCGCGGAACGTCTTTGAGCACCGGCCACACGCGCTCGAGCGGCGCGTCGACGTCGAACGCGTCGTCGATCGTCACGGCAGCGCCGGGGTGCGAGCGTTGTGGACGGGAAAGGTTCCCTCGCTCAGCCGGCCGCCGCGGCGCTGCTCCCGCAGCGCGATGATCTCGGCGGCGATCGAGATCGCCGTCTCCTCGGGAGTGCGCGCGCCGATGTCGAGGCCGATCGGTGCGCTGATGCGCGCCAAGTCGGCGTCGGCGACGCCGGCCGCGCGCAGCTCTTCGATGCGGTTCGCGTGCGTGCGGCGGCTTCCCATCGCGCCGATGTAGCCGGCCTCGGTGCGCAGCGCGACGCGCAGCAGCGGGATGTCGAACTTCACGTCGTGGGTGAGCACGATCAGCGCGGTCCGCGCGTCGACCGGTGCCTTCTCGAGGAACTCGTCGGGCCACGCCACGACGACCTCGTCGGCGTCGGGGATCCGCTGTTTCGTCGCGAACACCGGCCGCGCGTCGACCACCGTCACGTGGTAGCCGAGATACTTGCCGATCCGCGCCATCGCGCGCGAGAAGTCGATCGCGCCGAACACGTACATCACCGGCTTCGGCGCGTAGGCGGCGATGAACAGCCGGACCTCGACGCCGACCGGCTCGCCGTCCTCACCGAACGTGCGCGTCGCGGTCTCGCCGACGGCGAGCAGCGCGCGCGCCTCGCCGGCCGCCGCGACGTTCAACAAGGGCGTGCCGAGATCGCCGTACACGTCGTCGTCGAAGACGAGCAGCTTCGCCCCGGCCTGCGGGCCGTCGATGCGCGTCACGAGCGCAACCGGGCGGTCGGCGTGCAGCGCTTCGGCGAGGCGCTCGAAGAGCGTCACCAGTCGAGCCGCTCGACGAAGACGTGGATCGTTCCGCCGCACGTAAGCCCGACCGAGATCGCGTCGGCGTCGCTGATCCCGTAGCTCACCAGGCGCGGGCGGCCCGTTGCGATCGCATCCTGCGCTTCCTCGTACACCGCCGACTCGACGCAGCCGCCGCTGACCGAGCCGGCGACGGCGCCGCGCTCGCTCACCGCCAGCACCGCGCCGGGATCGCGCGGGGCGGAGTTCTCGACCCCGACGACGGTCGCGACCGCGACGCGCTGCCCCTCGCCCCGCCAGCGTTCGATCGTGTCCAGAACGTCGATCATCCCATCCTCCCTTCGATGGCGTCGGCCACCGCGTCCAGCGTCCGCAAGCTGTGACCCGACAAGAACGCGTCGAGATACGGTAGCGCCGCGGCCATGCCTCGGGCGAGCGGCTCGTATGCGGCGTGGCGCTTGTGAGGGTTCACCCACACGATCCGCCGCGCCAGCCTGCGCAAGCGTTGCAGCTCGGTGCCGACGAGCGCTGGATCGTCGCGCTCCCAGCCGTCGGAGAGGATCACCACGGTCCCGCCGCGCGCCGCACCGCGCTGCGCGAAGCCGTCGTTGAACGCGCGCAGCGCCGCGCCGATGCGCGTCCCTCCCCCGTAGTCGCGCACCGCCGACGCGATCTCGCTCATCAGGCGGTCGTCGCCGGCGCGCTTCAGTAGGGGCGTCAGGTCGGTGAGGCGGGTCGCGA
>CALEOJ010000098.1 GCA_937910425.1 uncultured candidate division WPS-2 bacterium | reverse complement strand
CGGGACGTCGGCCGACGTGGTGCAGACCCTGGCTGAACGTCCGCGCGGTTTCGGCGAGCGCGTCCTCGAGCCGCTCGGCGGCGGCGTGCCCGAAGCCGCCCAGCCGCCGGCCGACGATCCGCAGCCCGGCGAGATGCGTCGCGCGATCGAAGATGCCGTGCGCGAGGAAGCGACGGCCGGTGACGTCGTGATCGTGGGCCGCATGGCGAGCGCGATCCTGGCCGGGCGGCCGAACGTGCTGCGCGTGTTCATCCAGGCACCGCTGGCCTGGCGCGTCGCGCACGTCGTCGAGTCGCTGAACGTCGACGAGGCGGCGGCGCGCGCCGAGATCGCGCGCATCGACGAGGCGCGCCGCACCTACGCGCGCGAAGGGTATCGCGTGACCTGGGGCGATCCGCGGAACTACGATCTCGTGCTGGACAGCTCGCGCTTCGGCGTGGCCGGCAGCGCCGCCGTGATCGCCGCCGCGGTTCGCGCTGCCGGCGGGTGACGAACGGCGAACCGCGGATCCCCGATAGCCGGCCCGGCTTTCTCGGTCCGTTTCGTTTCAAGGACTTTCGCCTGCTGTGGGGCGGACTGCTCGTCTCGAACCTCGGGACGTGGATGCAGTTCACCGCGCTGGGCTTCTACGTCGCGTCGGCGCCGCTGGCGTCCGACGAACGCGCCGGTGCGCTGAACATCGGCCTGATCGGGGCGGCGCGGGCACTGCCGGTGCTGCTGCTCTCGCCGATCGCCGGCGTCATCGCCGACCGCTATCCGCGCCGCATGATCCTGTTCATCACGAACTCGGCCACCTCGTTGCTGTCGCTGGCCGTCTTCGCGCTCGTCGCGACGAATCAGGCGCCGCTCTGGGCGCTCATGATCACCAGCGGGCTGCAAGCGGCGACGCAGGCCTTCGACGCGCCGGCGCGCCAGAGCTGGGTGCCGGTGATGGTACCACGCGAGTACGTCGGCGGCGCAATCGGGCTCAACTCGATAGCGTTCAATGCGCCGAGCGTCGTCGGTCCGCCGCTCGCCGGCCTGCTGATCGCCGGGATCGGCGTCGCGCCGTGCTTCCTCGTCAACACCGTCACCACGCTGGCGGTGCTGGTCGCGCTCGGGTTCATGCGGCCCGCGCCGCCGGCAAGCACGCGGCGCGGCAACGTGTTCGGTGCGATCGTCGAGGGCGTGCGCTTCCTGCTCGCGCATCCGGTGCTGCGCTGGGTCGTCCTGCTGCTGGTCGTCACGTCGCTGACGATCCGGCCGTACAACTTCCTGCTGCCGGCGTACGCGATACACGTGCTTCACACCGACGCGAAGGGGCTCGGCTGGCTGATGGCGGCGACCGGGATCGGCGCGATCGGCGGCGCGTTCTTCACCGCCGCGACCGGCGGCGAGCGGCGCGGCACGATCTGGGCCGGCTCGGCGATCCTGGCCGCGCTCGGTGTCATGGCGCTCGCACTGACGACGAACTTCGCGCTCGCCGCACTCTTCCTCGCGGTGATCGGCCTGGCGACGCTCAGCTTCATCGGTTCGTCCAACATCCTGCTGCAGACGCTGGCACCCGACGAGATGCGCGGGCGCGCGATCTCGGTGTACTCGATGATCCTGCTCGGCTTCGTCCCGCTCGGCTCGCTGCTCGTCGGATCGCTCGCGGGGCTGTTGCAGCTGCGCTGGACGCTCGTCATCGGCGGCGCGATCTCGGTGCTGTTCGCGCTCTGGGTCGCGCTCGCAAACCCGCAGGTGCGCGAGGCATGACCGGCGCGTTCCTCGTCTCGATCCTGGCGGGGATCGTCGCGCTCGCGCTGCTCGCGAAGCGGCTCGCCGTTCCGTATCCCGTCGTGTTCGTGATCGGCGGGCTGGTCGTCGCAATGATACCGGGGATCCCGACGATCGCGCTGCAGCCTGATCTCGTCTTCCTGCTGTTCCTGCCCGCGCTGATCTTCGGCTTCGTCACCTTCGTCGTCATCCTCGTCACGCTCGTCGGTGAAGGACTGGCGATGCCGTGGCTGATCCGGCACTGGAAGATCAAGGACCCCGAGGACGACGGACGCGCGCACACTTGCGGAGCCTCGAGCCCTCGTTCCGGTCGCCGGCGGAATGGGAAGTGGCCGGCCGCCTGCAAGCGGACTACGAGCAGCGCAGCGCGCACTTCGCGGAGCACGTGGAGGGCGCCGAGCCGCTCGACGACGCGCGACTGCACGAGATCGAGCGCAGCCTTCGCGGCGAGGCGTACCAGGCGGAACGGCGCGCGCTGCACGAACTGCGCCGGACGGGCGAGGTGGGCGACGACGTGTACCGTCGAATCGAATGGGACCTCGACCTCGCCGAATCGCGACTGGAGTGATCGCTCTGATGCTCAAACGGTGTGCCGTCTTCGCCCTCGCGCTGCTGCCGCTCGCCGCCGGCGCGCAATCCGTTGCGCCGCTGCAGCGCGTCGGTCCGGGTGCCGCGGGCCCGCAGGGGATTGCAGTACAAGGGCACGGCCTCGTCCGCTATCCGGTGAAGACCGTCGCGTTCTTTGCGCAGGCGCAAGGGAACGCCGACGAGCCGGCGGTGCTGGCGGCGATGCGCGCGGCGGGGGTGGAGGACCCGGTGGTCGGTCCGATGGGATCGCAGATCAACAACAGTCCGCAAACGGCGTTGCGCGGGACGATTCGGGACGTGACGCGCGCCAAACTCGACCGGCTCGCCCACGCGGCGGCCGACTACGTGCGCGCGCATCCGGGCACGTCCGTCTACAGCGTGAACTTCTTCGCTGCCGCGGACGGCTGCGCGCAGCACGAACAGGACGCGCGCGCGGCTGCGATCGCCGACGCGCACCGCAAGGCGCAAGCGATCGCCGCGCTGGCCGGCGTCTCGCTCGAGGGCATCGCGGCGGCGAGCGAACTCGGTGGTTGCCCGGCAACGGGTGACGTGCCGATGCAAGGCTTCGGGTCGGGCGGCCTTCCGCTCGACCTGGGAACCCTCACGGCGACGATCTCGATCACCGAGAACGTGACCTTCGCGATCTCTTCGCCGCCGCCGCCGGCGCGGAGACGCACGCTCTGACGCGATGATCAACCTCATCGCGGCGCAGGCGTACGCTGAACGGCACGGGCTGCACGCGCTGGTCGTGCAGCTCGGTGACGAGATCGTCGCCGAAACCTACGCGGCCGGATACGACGCCGAGAAACCGCACGCGCTCTACAGCGGAACGAAGAGCTTCTGGGGTGTCGCCGCCGTCGCGGCGCAGGAAGACGGCCTGCTCGACCTCGACGAGCCGGTCTCGCGCACGATCCCGTCATGGGCGGACGGTGCGAAAGCCCTGGTGACGCTGCGGCACCTCTTGCAGCTCACCAGCGGAATCGGTTTCGGCGGCCTCGGGGCGGCGGTGCCGTCGTTCGACAAGGCGCTTGCGACGCCGCTGAAAGACGAGCCCGGCGCAAGGTTCACGTACGGCGGGATTCCGCTCCAGGTGTTCGGCGCGGTGCTCGCGCGCAAGCTCGCGCCGCGCGGGCTCTCGCCGAACGGCTATCTGCACGCGCGGATCCTCGACCCGATCGGACTGCGCGTCGGCTGGTGGCGCGAGCTGAAGGACGGAACGCACCCGCTTCCGACCGGGGCGTTCCTCGCCGCGCGCGAGTGGCTGAAGTTCGGGCTGCTGATCCGCGACCGCGGCGCATGGGAGAAGAAGGTCGTCGTTCCGGCCGCCGCGCTCGCACGCTGCTTCAGCGGCTCGCCGGCGAACCCGCGCTACGGCCTCGGCTGGTGGCTCAGCCCGCTGCCGTCGGTCCCCGACGTCGTCTACGCGAGCGGTGCCGGCGGCCAGGCGTTGTACGTCGTGCCGTCCGAGAACGCGGTCGTCGTCAAGTTCGGCGGCTCGTCATCGTACAAGCACGACGCGTTCCTGAAGCGGCTGCTGGGCTGAGCGGCGGAAAGTGCCGCGCGCGTCGTCGCCTGGGCGTGCTTCGGAACGGGGTGAGTTCGGGCAGGCCGAGCGCGCTCGACCCGACGACGCTGTAGTCGCACGAAACGACGCTGACCGGGGGTGCCGCCTCAGCGAGCGCGAGGCGCTGGCGAGGCTGAGGGCCCCGGCGAGCCCGACGAAGGTGGAGGCAGTGAGTAGCGGCAATAGGGTCGCCAGAAATCGCCGCCATGCGCCGTAGCGCCGGCCCGCCGCTTCAGCGCTTCGTGGCGACGAAGTAGTAGTCGGCGATCCGGAAGCCTGCGCGCTCGAGCGCGGCGCGCTCGCGGCCGGCGACGGACTCGATCGCAGCGCACACGCGGCGCCCGATCCCTTCCATGCGATCCGCCGCCGCGGCGAACAGCGCGGCGCCGAAGCCGAGCCCGCGATGGGACGCGTACACGACGACGCGCAACTCGGTCCAGCGCTGGTCGAGCGGTTCCGTGAGGACGACGCCGACCGCGTCGGCGCCGATCTGCGCGATCTCGGTGTGCGGCGCCTTGAACGCGGGCGCGTGATCCTGCATCAACTCGGGGAGCGTCTCGCGGTCGCGCTGTGACGGCGGGCGAAACGTGACGCGCTCGCTCCGGCTCGCATCCATCCGGTGTACGAGCACCGCGCCGACGGGATGCACCTGGAGGTCGAGTTCGGTCGCTGCGCGCCGTGACGTCGCGTCGCCGCCATAGAACCAGAGGCTGCGCGCACCGGTCGTCGCCAGCGCGTCCGCGAGTCTGCGCGAGGCGTCCTCGCCCGCGGTGACGTCGAAGCGTACCAGCGTGTCGGCGGGCAGGAGCGTTCCGTCGGCGACGAACGCCACGGCCACGGCACGGCCGCCGTCGCGGATCGCGACGCCCCGGGAGCGCGCTCGCACCAGGCGCGCGCGTGAGAGGTCAGGGAGCTGATCGAGATACATCCGTGTCCGCCGAAAAGAAGAAGCGCGCCGCGAGTTTCCTCGCGACGCGCTCCGTCCCCTTAACGGGTGGTCTTAGGCTGCCGCAGCCTTCTTGGCGCGTGGGGCCTTCTTGCGAGTGGCCTTCTTGCGGCCGGCCTTGCGGACGGCTTTCTTCGCGCCGGTCTTCTTGCGAGCTGCGCCCTTGCGAGCGGTCTTCTTGCGAGCGGTCTTCTTACGGCCCGTCGCCTTCTTGCGGGTCTTTTTCGCGGCGGCCTTCTTACGGGGTGCGGCCTTCTTGCGGCCGGCGGTCTTCTTGCGTGCCGTCTTTTTTGCTCCGGCTTTGCGCGTGGACTTTTTGCGCGCGGTCTTCTTGCGCGCGGCTTTCTTTGCTGCCATTCGGTAGAACTACCGTTCCTTTCCACGTCCGCGGTACCCGACGGACGCGCGGAGATCCGGCGGGGCGACCGCCGGCTAGTTGCCTACCTTATACCACTAACGCAGTAATCGCGCAACTTTTGCCGATGGAGTGAGAGGTAACACGCGCGGCGGCGTCGGCGCGACGGAGGAACCCTGCGTCGCATGGTACAAGCCGCGGAGCATGAAGAGACGTGTCTCAGCGGCTGCGTGCGCTTTGGTGTGCGCCGCATTTGCCCTCGCGCCGATGACGGCTCGCGCCGACGTGTCCGAGGCCGGCGCACTCAGCGCCGGACTCCTCGCACCCGCCAACGCGTCGCTGCAGCGCGCGCTCGCGGATATCAAGGACAACAAGAAACGGGACGACGCCGTCTCGAAAGACGTCGCCCAAGCGAATCCGCCGGGACCGCATCCTCCGTTGCGCCGTCCCAGTCTCCCGCAGGGCTTCACCTACAACCTCGACGTGTCGTTCGCGTATCCGCTGAGCAACGTCGGGTTCAACGCCGGTGACCCGGGCGGCGTGGATGCCGGCTTCGGCTACGCCTTCGACCGCACGCACCGCATCACGGCGGGCTACTACGAGATCCAGCAAGTCCCGGTCGGCTTCAGCAACCAGAACGTCCCGTTCTATCTGCAAGGCTTCACCGGCCCCGGCTCCAACCTCCCCGGCACGTCGCTGGGGACGGTGAATACCGGCGTCGTCGACGCGACGACCAAGGACAAAATCTTCCAGGTCGGCCTGCAGAATCTGTTCGTGATCGCCGGCAAGCTGCCGATCGTGATCACGCCGACGTACCTCGCCCACACGGCGAACGTCGGTGGCCACTCCGACGTGCAACTGATCGAGTTCAACGGCTTCCCGACCACGGTGAGGCTGCGGACCGAACAGGAGTGGCTGCTCCCGGTGACGCTGCCGTTCCTGGCCACGCCGCGGATGTTCGGGACCTTCACCGCCTCCCCGCAGTGGCTGGTCCACCCGGGCGGCGTGAACCAAACGAACCACGTCCAACTGTTTCTGCTCGGATATCTCGAGTACCACGCGAGCCGCTCGACGACGTTCTTCGTCCAGCCCTCGCGCCTCGTCCAGTACAACCCCGTCGATCCGTACCCGGAGTACACGCCGACAGTGATCTACGGGATCAACCACAACTTCACGAAGCAGACGTTCGTGCAGATGAGCGTCATCGAAGGTGGCGCGACGAACTACAACAACCAATGGGGGATCGTCAGCTTGACGTGTCAACGGCTACCATGCCAGCAGAGCCAAGTCGCGCCGCAGTTCTCAGGTTTGCATGCGGCCTCGGTTCAGATCAAGTTCGGTCTCGGGTCGCCGACGGTGGTCCCGCTGTGATCGCGCGCATGCGCGTCGCTGCGGTGCTCGCGGCAACCGTCGCCCTCGCCGCCTGCACGGGCGGCAGCGGCGGAAAGTCCCTGACCAACGTCGTGCCGACCGCGGGCAACCCCGGTTCGGTCGCGACGGCATCCAAGCTTTCCATCGTCGGCGTGGGCGACAGCCTCACCGCCGGCACGCAGTCCGGCGGCACGATGGGCGCCGATCTTCCGGTGCTCGGCGTGGACCCGCAGCTCGGTCAGATCGGGCCGGTCCAGCGTACGCAGGAGCACGGCTTCTTCGCGCTGCTCTGGGAACAGGCCAACGGCGTCGACGTCAATGTCATGAGCGACCCGACCAAGTCGCCGCTGCCCCTGCTCACGCCGCCGGGCGTCGGCGGCATGCTCGCGCCGACGACGGCCGGCTTCCCGTTCCCGGTCTCGAACACGTGCGATGCGAAGCAGATCCCGGCGAACACGTTCTCGACGGCGCTCTCGCTGCGCGAGAACGCGGCACTCAATCCGTGGGACGTCGCGATCCCCGGAGCGACGGCGCACGAGGCGCTGTTCATGGTCGGAGCGACCGGCGACTGCGGCATCAACCCGGCCAACGCGCCGGCGACCTTCGTCGCGCTGAACTCGCTGGTCAACGGCGAGAGCCAGAACTTCTGGCCGATCCTGGCCGGCTTCGGCCAAGGCGTCACGCAGGTCCAGGCCGCGAAGTCGCTGCACGCGCAAGTTGCGACGGTCTGGCTCGGCAACAACGAACTGCTCAAGGTCGCGTTCTCCGGCGGCCTGGCGCCGGTAACGGCGCCGCAGTCGCTGCACGACGACATCAAGTCGATCGTCCAGCAGCTCCAAGGCGCCGGATCGAAGGTCGCGGTTTCGAACCTGGTCGACGTCATGGGCGCGGCGACGTTCATCCCGCAGCCCGCCTATCAGCCGACGCTGCAGGCGTACATCACGGGCACGCTGATCGCGCAGGGCGTTCCCCCCGCGCAAGCGCAGGGGGCCGCCGTGCTGTACTCGACCGCGTACGCGTCGCAGGAGACCGCGCAGGCCGGGCTCGGCGCGAACGGCTACTTCACGATCAACGCGCTGTTCAAGACGCTGCAGACGGCGGCCGCGCAGATCCCGGCCCACGCGCTGCCGGTCGCGCCGACGCTCGTCAGCGGAGACTTCATCGCCGACGCCGTGGCGTCCAACGTCAAGGCGCTCAACGCGGCGTACAACGTGGCGATCGGGCAAGCTGCGAGCGAGACCGGCGCCGCACTCGTCGACCAGAACGCGGCGTTCAAGACGATCGTTGCCAACGGCGGCGTGGCGGTCAACCCGCCGAAGTGCTGCAGCCTGGTCTACCGCGGCGGGTTCTTCAGCCTCGACGGTCTCCACCCGTCGAACACCGGCTACGCGCTGATCGCGAACGTGTTCATCGCGCAGCTCAACACGTCGTACAGCCTCGGCATCCCGGCCGTGAACGTCGGCGCAGTCTACGCCACCGATCCGTACGCACCCGGCAACGGCGTCTCCGGGTTCAGCGTTACCCGCTTAGCACAATGAACAGAACGACGGCTTCCCTCGCAGCCCTGACCCTCGGCGTCGCGCTTCTCGGCGCAGCGCCGACCGGTCCGGCTGCGGCTTTCCTCGACGCTTGGGCGAAAGTCCCGAGCTACACGGCGAACATCAAGGTCCACATGACCAAGGGGACCGACGTTCAGGACCGCACGTATCACTACGCGTACCTCAAGCCGCACTTCGCCCGGATCGACATCACCGGTGGAGCGGGGCGCGGCGGCGGCGCCGTGTGGACCGGCGGCGATACGGTCAGCGGTCATCAGGGCGGCATCCTCAGCGGGATCCACTTGAACGTCTCGATCCACGACGGGCGCGCGGTCGACCTCCGCGGACACACGATCGACCTAGCCTCGTTCGACAGCGTCGCCGAAGCGATCAAGAACGCCCCGTCGGTGACGACCGGTGAAGAGACCGTGAACGGGACCGCGTACGACACCGTGACGTATCCCTTCAAGGACGACGCGGGCGCGACCAAGACGACCGCCTACCTCTCGCGTACGACGCACCTGCCGGTGCGGCGCGTGACGTACGCCGGAGACACGGTTGTCGAGACCGAGGACTTCAGCGACGTGAACACGTCGGCGAACCTCAAACCGAGCGACTTCTAGGCGCGATGCCGGTCCTCACCATCGACGGCCGCCGGATCGGCTACGACGATTCCGGCGGCCCCGGCACGCCCCTTGTGCTGCTGCACGGCTTCCCGCTCGACCGCGGCGTGTGGGACGAGCAACTGGCCGCGCTCGCCGCGACGCGCGTGATCCGGGTCGACCTGCGCGGCTGCGGCGAGTCGGAGCCGAGCGACGGCCCGGCACTGATGGAAGTGCTCGCGGCCGACGTCGCCGGCGTGCTCGACGCGCTGCAGGTCGAACGGGCGGCGCTCGCCGGTCACTCGATCGGCGGATACGTCGCGCTCGCGTTCTTCCGCATGTTCGCGGAGCGCGTCTCCGGCCTGGCGCTGGTGGCGAGCCACGTCTCGGAAGACGCGGGAGCGAATCCGAACGCAGCACCGGCGCAGCGCGAGCTGGCGGCGGCGCGCGACGCGCAAGCGCGGCGCCTCGAAACCGAGGGCAGGATGGACGCGGCGATCGAGAGCTACTTGCCGCGCTACTTCGCGCCGCGCGTCTATCGCGACCGTCCCGACCTCGTCGATCGCGCCCGCGCGATGATGGCGCGGCAAGACCCCGGCGGCTGCGCGCAGCTCGTGCGCGGGATGCAGCAGCGCCTCGACTCGCACGACCTGCTCGAGGACTTCGGCGTTCCGGCGCTGGTGATCGCCGGCGACGCGGATTCCTACCTCGATCCGCGCACGCTGCGCGAAACGGCCTCCGCGATCCGCGGCGCGGAGTTCGTGCTGCTCGAGGACACCGGCCACCTTCCGCAGTGGGAAGCGCCGGAACGGACCGCGGATGCGCTGGCGGCGTTCGCGCAGCGCGTCCACGGCTGAGTCGCGAGCGCTAGGTCGAGAACGAACCGACGAAGCCGCGCGAGCAGCCCGAGTTCGGTGCGTTCAGATACACGTTGTAGGTTCTCCCGAATTGCAGGCTGCCCTGGAGAGCGCCTTGGTAGAAAAAGTCGGAGCCGTACGGGTGCGGTCCGTTCGG
>CALEOJ010000097.1 GCA_937910425.1 uncultured candidate division WPS-2 bacterium | reverse complement strand
GCGCGCAGCCGGCGCCGCGCGGGCGAACGCCGGCCGCCGTCAGCTACGCCCAGGTCGCTCCGATCGTCTCGCAGCGCTGCGCCGTGTGCCACGCCGCGAAGCCGCGCCAGCCGGGCTTCACCGCGCCGCCGATGGGCGTGCTGCTCGACACGCCCGAGCACGTGCGC
This sequence comes from uncultured candidate division WPS-2 bacterium, assembly GCA_937910425.1. GTDB lineage: Bacteria > Vulcanimicrobiota > Vulcanimicrobiia > Vulcanimicrobiales > Vulcanimicrobiaceae > Vulcanimicrobium. The sequence goes on along the minus strand of CALEOJ010000097.1, from coordinate 1,836 downwards.
ACGAACGCCACGCTCATCGAGCAGCAGGCGGTGGAGACGCACGCGATGCCGCTCGGGAACGTCACGAACATGACCGGCGCCGAACGCGCGAAGCTCGGCGCCTGGATCGCCGCAGGAGCGAAACTCTGATGACTGCGACCCTCTCGACGCACGTCCTCGACACCGCTCGCGGCAAACCGGCGGCGATGATCCCGGTCGCGCTGTTCGCGCTCGACGGCGAACGCCGTCGGCTCGCAGACGCGGTAACCGACCCCGACGGACGCACCGGGCCGTTCTCGGTCACGCTCGAGCCGGGATACTACGAGCTCGTCTTCGAGGTCGGCGAGTACTTCGCGGGCCACGGGGTGGAGACGTTCTTCTCCGAGATCCCGATCCGGTTCCACATTCGGGAGAGCGGCGCACGCTACCACGTCCCGCTGCTGCTCTCGCCCTGGGGCTACAGTACGTACCGCGGAAGCTAACCGCCCGACGATTTGAAGGCTGCCCAGCCGCCGTGGTGCGAGATGTCGCGATAGCCGCGCTGCTCGATCAGGTCGCGCGGGTAGATCATCGCGTTGACCGTGCTGCCGTCGTCGAGCTGCAGCAGGGCTTCGTAGAGATCGGGCGGCTCGGTGGCGATCAAGTGCGCGTGCTGCTCGTCGGTGAGCTCGTAGACCTCGCCGGCGATCGCGCACCCTCCATCGCGTACCTCGTAGATTCCGGGATGCTGATCGGCGACGGAGTGCAGCCGGTAGATCGGTTTCGTCTTCGCTTCGCGCACGAGCCGCGCGCCGCTGAGGTTGCCGTGATCGGGCTGCCCGCGCAACGCCGAACCGCAGATGAAGAACTGCATCAGCGGTTCGATGCTCCGGCCGTGCCGTCGCTTCCTACTCCGCTCGCCGCGGCGGCGAGCAGGGTCGCGGCGAGCGCGTCGACGCCGAGCTCGAGGTCGGCCGGCGCGGTCCGCTCGTCGCCGACGTGGCTGCGGCCGCCGATGCTGGGGACGAAGATCATCGCGGTCGGAGCGACGTGCGCGATGCACATCGCGTCGTGGCCGGCGCCGCTGACAATCGAGATCGCGTTCGGATCGCGCTCGAAGCAGGCCGCCCGCACGAGGAGCTGCATCCGCGTCTCCATCGGGACAGCCGCGCGCTCTTCGAGCACGTCGATCGCGACGCGAACGCCGCGGCGCTCCGCGACCTCGGCGCCTTCCGCGCGCACCGTCCGCTCGACCGACGCGACGCGCGCGTCGTCGATCGAGCGCAGATCGATCCGCAAGACGACCCGGCCGGGGACGATGTTCGTCTGGTTCGGCTCGACGATCAGTCGCCCGACGGTCGCAACCGTATCGACTTGGGCACGCGCAGCCGCTTCGACGGCGAGCACCAACTCCGCGGCGGCGCAGAGCGCGTCGGCGCGATCGTCCATCGGCACCGTCCCGGAGTGCCCCGCGACGCCGTCGACCCGCACCCGAAAGCGGCGCTGCCCGGCGATCGCGCTCACGATACCGAGACGCGCGCCTTCGCGCTCCATCACCGGTCCCTGTTCGATGTGCAGCTCGACGTACGCAGCGGGCGGGGGAAAGCCGTCGCGCACCGGGACGCCGTCCAGCAGACCGGTCGGGCCGCGCAACGCGGACGCGAACGTCTCGCCGTCGTCCGCGACGAGCGCCGCCGCTTCGTCGTACGGCGTGATCCCCGCGTACACCGAGCTGCCCAGACAGCCCAGCGGGAAGCGGCTCCCCTCTTCGCCCGCCCAGGCCACGACCTCCAGCGCGCGCGCCGGCGGCTCGCCCGACGCCGCGATGCGGCGCAGCGCTTCGAGCCCGCCGACGACCCCGTAGGCGCCGTCGTACGC
>CALEOJ010000096.1 GCA_937910425.1 uncultured candidate division WPS-2 bacterium | reverse complement strand
CGATCGTGCGCGCCGTCGCGAGATCGGATCCAGCGGCCCGAGCCACGACCCGCGGGTCGCCGGGCGGCGTCGGTCCGGCGGCGCCTGCGACGTGCGGACACGACAGCGCGAGCAGCGCCGCCAGCACGACCGGCAGCCGGCTAATAGCTCTGCGCGAAATAGGCCTGGTACCGCGCCGGCTCGCCGCACGGAACGCAGCGCTCGGCTCGCGCCGGCTCGCGCATGTTGCGCGTCGATGCGCTGGTCGCTTCCTTCACCGCCGCCTCGCACTCGGGGCGGCCGCACCAGGGCACGTCGACCATCCCGGCGCGCTCGCGCAGCAGTCTGAAGAACTCCTCGCGATCGAGCGTCGCAAACGTGTGATCCTGCAAGAACGTTCGCGCCTGCGCGGTCAGCGAGTGCTGGATCTGTTCGAGCACCGTCGGGATGAACGCGACCACCTCGCCGAGCGGAACCTGCTGCTTCTGCCCTTCTTCCTTTACCGCGCGGTCACGGCGAACGAGCGTGGCGACACCCGCGTCGAGGTCGCGGTTGCCGAGCTCCAGCCGGATCGGGACCCCGCGCAGGTCCCATTCGTTGAACTTGTAGCCCGGCGACTGCCCCGGCCGGTCGTCGAGCTTCACCCGCAGCCCAGCCGCCTTGCACGCGCGGTACAGCTCGCGCGCCGCTTCGTCGAGGCGCGTCGTGTCGCCGCGCGGGATCGGCACGATCACCACTTCGGTCGGCGCCATCGCCGGCGGAATTCGCAGGCCGCGGTCGTCGCCGTGCGTCATGATCAGCGCGCCGAGCATCCGCCACGACATCCCCCACGACGTCGTCCACGCGTACTGCTGCGTTTGGTCCTCGGCGGCAAACGTGATGTCGTACGCGCGCGCGAAGTTCTGACCGAGCTCGTGCGAGGTCCCCGACTGCAGCGCGCGGCCGTCGGGCATCAGCGCCTCGATCGAGTACGTGTGGTTCGCGCCCGCGAACCGCTCGGAAGGCGACTTCTCACCCTTGTAGACCGGAACGCCGCAGACGTCTTCCGCCACCTCGCGGTAGACCTCGAGCATGCGCGCGACCTCTTCGGCGGCTTCTCCCTCGGTCGCGTGCGCGGTGTGACCTTCTTGCCACAGGAACTCCGCGGTGCGCAGGAACGGGCGCGTGCGCTTCTCCCAGCGCATCACGTTCGCCCACTGGTTGATCAGCAGCGGGAGATCGCGGTACGACTGGATCCACTCGGCGTACATCACGCCGACGATCACCTCCGACGTCGGACGGATCGCCAACCGCTCGGTCAGCTTTTCGGTCCCGCCCTCGGTGACCCAGGCAACCTCGGGCGCGAATCCCTCGACGTGCTCGGCTTCCTTCAGGAGCAGCGACTCGGGGATCAGCAGCGGAAAGTAGGCGTTCTCGTGCCCGGTCTCTTTGAAGCGCCGGTCGAGCTCGGCCACCAGACGCTCCCAGAGCCCCATCCCGTAGGGACGCAGGACGAGGCAGCCGCGGACGGGGGCTTGCGAGACCAGTTCCGCCTGATAGCAGACGGCCTGATACCACTCCGAGAGATCGGCGCTCTTCGACGGGATGCGTTCCATGACCAATCGGCCGGGGTTCGCGGGGGTCGGCAACCGTCCTGTCCGAACGTGGGCGTGTGCCGAAGTTGACGAGGATTTATACCCGTACCGGGGACGACGGGACGACCGGGCTCGTCGGGGGCCAGCGCGTCAAGAAAACCGCGCCGCGGATCGAGGCGTACGGCACGATCGACGAGCTCTCGTCGGTGATCGGGCTCGCTCGGACCGCGCTCACCGACGTGCTGCGCACGCGTCCCGTGCAGGACCTGCACCGCGCGCACGAGGTCGCGCGCGAGCTCGACGCGTGGCTCGCGTGGACGCAGGACGCACTGTTCAACCTCGGTAGCGATCTCGCGACGCTGCCGAAGGACCGCTGGGCGGGGATGCCGCTGATCGGCCCGGACGACGCAAAGGCGCTCGAGCGCGCGATCGATCGCGCCCAGCAAGACCTCGAGCCGTTGGCAAACTTCATCCTGCCGGGCGGCGCATATCCCGGCGCGTTCCTCCACCAGGCGCGCACGGTCTGTCGGCGTGCGGAACGGCTACTGATCGCGCTGCGCGACGACGAACCGATCTCGGACGACGTCGTGAAGTACGTGAACCGGCTCTCCGATGCGCTCTTCGTCTGGTCGCGCTGGATCAACCACGCGCTCGACCAACCCGAGCACCTTTGGAACGCGAGCACCAAGCCCCCGTCGTGAAGGAGCGCGTCGACGCGCGGATCTCGTTCGCCGGGTTTCTCGCTGCGCTCGCGGGCTTCGTCTATCTCGCGATCCGCTTCCGTGGCGATCCGGCGCTCGCCGCGATGCTGGTCTACGGCGCGAGCATGTGCGCGCTGTTCGGCACGAGCTTTCTCTACCACGCCGTCGCGTTCGGCGCGGGCGCGACGGCAGTCTTGCGGCGCATCGATCACGCCGCGATCTACGTCTTGATCGCCGGCTCGTACACCCCGGTGCTCTTCGTCGGCCTCGACGGCGTCTGGCGCATCGCGACGATCGCGGCGATCTGGAGCGCCGCCGTCGCCGGCATCGTGCTGACGGTGTGGTTCGTGAACGCGCCGCGCTGGCTCTCCGCCGCAGTCTACGTCGCGATGGGCTGGTTCGCGGTGGTTCCGGCCTTTAAGCTCGTGCCGGTCCTGCCGCGCGCCGCGACGCTGCTGATCGGCGTCGGCGGACTCTTCTACACGCTGGGCGCCGTCGTCTACGCGACGAAGCGGGTCCGATTCGACCCGCTGCGGCTCGGCTTCCACGAGATATTTCATCTCTTCGTGCTCGCCGGCGCGGCAACCCAGTTCGTCGCGATCGCCCACTTCCTCATCTGAAAGGTGTCTCATGTCACGCAAGACCGCCGGGGATTTTCATCCCGAAGTTCTCAAGCTCTTCGACAAGTACGTTCACGGCGTCATCGGACGAGGGAACTTCTTGAAATCGGCGGCGCGCTATGCCGCCGCCGGCGTCACCGCTGAAGCACTCCTGAACGCGCTCGCGCCGCGCTTTGCCGAGGCGGCGCAAGTCCAAGAAGCGGACCCGCGCATCACCACGACTCGCGTCGAGTACGCCTCGCCGGACGGCTCCGGAAAGGTGCGTGCATACGTCGCGCGACCGGCAAAAGCCGCCGGCAAGCTGCCCACCGTACTCGTCGTGCACGAGAATCGCGGCCTCAATCCTCACATCGAAGATATCGCGCGACGTCTGGCGGTCGACAACTTCATCGCCTTCGCGCCGGACGCGCTGACGCCGCTCGGCGGGTACCCGGGCGACGAAGACAAGGCCCGCGACCTCTTCGCCAAGCTCGATCAAGCGAAGACCCGGAACGATTTCCTCGCGGCGGCGGCTTATCTCAAGACGTTCCCCGGCGGCAACGGGAAGGTCGGCGTGGTCGGTTTCTGCTACGGGGGCGGAATCGCGAACTTCCTCGCGACGCGCATCCCCGATCTCGCCGCCGCCGTTCCATTCTACGGCGCACAGCCGACCGCCGCAGAGACGGCCCGGATCAAAGCCCCGCTGCTGATCCACTATGCTGGTAACGACGAGCGCGTCGATGCGGGCTGGCCCGCCTACGAAGCCGCCCTCAAGGCCGCCGGCGTACGCTATCAGACGTACATCTATCCGAACGTCGAGCACGGCTTCAACAACGACACGACCCCGCGCTACGACGCCCCTGCCGCGAAACTGGCCTGGCAGCGCACGATCGACTTCTTCAACAAAAACCTGCGCACCTGAAGCGCCGAGACGCTTCCTGGAGGACGCTGCGCGCGCGCAGCAGCGCGAGCGCGGTGACGGCGTCGTCGATGCGGCCGTCGATACAGGCGGCGAGCGCGTCGTCGAAGCGTATGCGAACGACCTCGATGCGTTCGACCTCCTCCGGCGGCAACGCCGCGGGCGACAATCCGACGCCCAGATACAGCTCGACCGGCTCTTGCACGATCGAGGGGATCTCGTACGCGCGGCCCAGCGAGCGCCAGCGCACGGCGACGACGCCGGCTTCCTCGCGCGCCTCGCGCTGCGCGCAGGCCAGGCCGTCCTCACCCGCATGCCGGCCGCCTTTGATCACTTCGAGCACGATTGCATCGAGCGCGAACCGGGACTGGCGCGCAAGCAGCACGTCCTCGCCGTCGAGCAGCACGACCGCGCTCGCGCGCGGCGTCACCACCACGCCATGCACGCCCGGCGTGCCGTTGGGGTGGATCATCTCGTGCGCTTCGAAGCGCAGCCACGGGTTCTCGTAGACGACGCGCTCGGAAAGGCGGCGATAGCCGGCGTCGCTCACGGTGTTGCCTACGCGAACTCGGTCAGGCCTTCGGGCTCCTCGACCGCAGCGATCTCCTCCGGCTTCGACTTCCAATAGCCGTAGCTGAAGAAAATGATCAGCCCGACGACCAGCGCGATCGTGAACCAGACCCAGGTCGTACGCGAGAGGCCGAAGACCGCCAGGAACAGCGAGAACACGATCCCCAGGATCGGGAAGAGCGGGACGAACGGGACGCGGAACGTGCGCGGGATGTCGGGTTTGCGGTGGCGCAGGTACAGCACCCCGGCGCAGACGACGGTGAACGCCATCAGCGTCCCGATGTTGACCAGGTTGAGCAGCTGGACCAGCGGCACGATCAGCGTGAGCAGCGCGACGGCGACGCCGGTGATCATCGTGGTGATGACCGGCGTTTTGAAGCGCGGGTGGATGTGGGCCACCGCGGGAGGCAGCATCTTGTCGCGCGCCATCACGTAGAAGATCCGCGACTGCCCGAGCAGTGAGGAGAGGGCGACGCTGGTCGTACCGGCCAGGACGCCGATCGTGATGACCCAGCTCAGGATCGGAAGGTTCAGCGGCGCCAGCGCCGCGACCAGCGGGTTCTTCACCGAGACCTGCGCCCACGGCACCGCGCCGACCAGCACGATTGCCGTCGCGCAGTAGATCACGGTCCCGATCGCCAGCGCGCCGATCACGCCCATCGGCACGTCGCGCTGCGGGTTTTTGCACTCCTCGGCCGTGGTGGTCGCCGTGTCGAAGCCGATGTAGCTGAAGAACACGAACGCGGCGATCGGGATGATCCCATACGGCTGGTCCGATTCGACCGCGCCGCCGAACGGCACCAGCGCTCCGATCCCCTTGGGGTTGAAGTCGTGCAGGTTGAACGCGTGGAACAAGAACAGGCCGGCGACGATGAAGACGAGGAGCGCCGAGATCTTCATCACCACGAAGATGTTGTTGGTCGTCGCCGACTCGCGAATCCCGATCGAGAGCAGCACGCTCAGACCAAGCACGAACACCGCGCCGACGATGTCGTACTGGGAATGCGCGAGGTCGTACGCAGCGGGCTGCCACCAGTGGCCGTGGATGACCAGATTCGATGTCTGCGCCCAGCTCGGCACGACGACGCCGACGGTCTTGAGCACGTCCTGGATCGAGGCGGAGAACTGTTGCGCGACCGGTGCGGCGCTGATCCCGTACTCGAAGATCAGCGCGAAGCCGATGATCCAGGCGAACAGCTTCCCCATCGTCGCGTAGGTGTACGTGTAGGCGCTCCCGGCGACCGGAACCATCGCGCCGAGCTCGGCGTAGCACAGCGCCGCGAAGAACGAGGTCAGGCCGGCGAGCAGGTACGAGATGATGACGGCGGGACCGGCGCCTTTGACGCCGGTTCCGATGGTCGTGAAGATCCCGCCGCCGATCATCGATCCGAGCCCGATCGCGACAAGGTCCTTGGCCGTGAGCGCACGGCGCAGCCGCTTGCTCTTGCTCATCGCGCGCAGCTTGTCGACGGAGCTGGTCGCGAACAGGGACGAGACGAACGACATGCGGCGGGCTTCGGACGCCGTCCGCGGCCGTCCCCCTCAGGGGCGGCCGGGCGCGAACGCCGCTACGCTGCGATCGGAACCGCGAACGTCTCGAGCAGATCCTCGACCGTTACCGTGTACGCGCCGCACGCCGCGAGCCCGCTGCAGTACGCGTGATGGACGAGGATGCGCTGTGCCTCGAGCACACGGTCCGAGCGCCCGCCCCACGCCTGGAGCACGGGCTGCTGCAGCGCGCTGCCGTACGAGAACGTCAGCGGCCACGGACGGCGCCGCGGCATCGTCTTGTTGAGCGAGCAGAGCCGCTCGCGCGCGATGCGGCCGTCCGCGTCATCGGCGATGAACGCGATCCCGGCCAGTGCGACGGGGACCGTCGCGCCGAGCACGCGCAGCGTCGCCGCGACCACGTCGGCGGTCTCGACGCGCTGCGCCGAGGCCGCTCCCGGCGAGACCATGGTGGCCTGCAGCACCATTGCGTCCAGCGCAACCCCGGCCTCCGCGAGTTCGGCGAACAAACGCCGCAGCACGCGTTCGGTGACCTGGGCGCAGCGCGCAATATCGTGATCGCCCTCAGCGAGCACCTCGGGAACGAGGATGGGGACGATCCCGCACTCCTGCGCGAGCGCGGCGAAGCGCGCCAGTGCGTGCGCGTTCGCGGCGATCGCGCGGTCGGACGGCGTCTCGCCCCCGACCTCGCTGATGCGGAACGTCGCGCGGCGCTTCGCGAAGCCCGCGCCGAGCGCAG